>NZ_CEEDHK010000006.1:0-180069 GCF_979254655.1 Pseudomonas sp. AC229 | reverse complement strand
CGGGGTCACCGGCGCAACTACCACCAATGGCATCACTAACACCGGCGCCATCCAAACCGGCACCGTCACTTCGACGGGCAACGCCACGGTCGGTGGCGCACTTGGGGTAACCGGCGCAACGACCACCAACGGTGTCACCAACACCGGCAACATTCAGACCGACACCATCCATGCGACGGGCAACGGCAAGATCACCGGCTCCCTTGATGTAGCCGGTGGCATCACCACGAGTAACATCACCAACAATGGCGATGTGACGACTCATGGCAGTACCACCATTGATAAAAACTTAACCGTCAGTGGAACCACAACTGCAACCGGCGTCGTTAACAGTGGCACGCTTAGCCAAACGGGCACCACCAGCATTAATACGACCGGTACTGCACAAACTTCGATAGGCAATGCTTCGAAGTCGGCCGGAACCGTCGTTTTGCAATCGGGCGATAACAGTCTTTCAGTGACCCAACAAGCCGTGTCAGTGGGCGGGGCAAACGGCTCTAATGTGGTTCTCGGTTCAACTTCAGGTAATTCGATGATTCGTTTGAACGGCAATAGACTGCAAGATGTTGGCGAGGCCGTCGAGGGAACTGACGCGGTTAACTTGAACCAACTTAACCGCGCGAAGCATAAACTCAGTGGCGATATTGATGACGCCTACGCCGGCATAGCAGCCATTGCGGCAATGACCAGTGTGCCGGAACTTCAGGCCGGTGCTAATTTTGGCGTGGGTGTGGGCGTTGGCCACTTTAAAAGCGCTCAGTCGATTGCGGTGGGCGCGCAGGCGCGGATCAACAGCAACCTTGCGGTTAAAGCATCGGTCGGCATTTCTCAAGGTCAAGTCACCACAGGCATCGGCGCCGGTTACAGCTGGTAAGTTTTCCCGGGCGCTGTGACTAGGCAATTAATCACGGCAGCACCGCACCTAAAAAGCGCCACGCATGTGGCGTTTTTTTTTGCCTTGCGTACCGACTGCGCAGCGACCCAAAGCTGCTCCTCGTCGGTATCAGGCGCCCACGCTTTAGCGCTTCCGGCAAATACGCTTCGAGTGCCCGTGAGCCGTTACACTTGCCGCCATCTCCACCAGCCGAGCCCCACCATGACCCCGCAATTCCCGCTTGCCGCTGTCGTCGCCGCTGACTCGCTAAAACTGGCGCTGTGTCTGGCGGCCATCGACCCCGCAATTGGTGGCGTATTAATCGAAGGCCCGCGCGGCATGGCCAAATCCACCTTGGCGCGCGGCGTGGCGCAGCTGTTGCCGGGTGGGCATTTCGTGACACTGCCGTTGGGCGCGAGCGAGGAGCGCATTGTCGGCACCCTCGACTTGGATGCAGCGCTCGCCGAAAGCCGCGCGCAGTTTTCCCCCGGCTTGTTGGCCAAGGCCGACGGCGGTGTGCTGTATGTGGATGAAGTGAACCTGCTGCCGGATCACCTGGTGGACCTGCTGTTGGACGTCGCCGCCAGCGGCGTGAACCATGTGGAGCGCGACGGCATTTCGCACCAGCACGCAGCGCGTTTTGTGCTGATCGGCACCATGAACCCGGAAGAAGGTCAGCTGCGCCCGCAGCTGCTGGATCGCTTCGGCCTCAACGTAATTCTCGATGCCCAACCGCAGCCGCAAGCGCGCGCCGAAATCGTGCGTCGGCGCCTGGCATTTGATGCCGACCCGGCCGCCTTTATGCAGCAGTGGCAGGCACCGCAGCAGGCGTTACGCGAGCGTTGTCTGGCAGCGCGCGGCGCCCTTACGAACATCGAGCTGGACGACGTCAGCGTCAACGAAATCGCCGAGCGCTGCTATGCCGCTGGCGTCGATGGCTTACGCGCCGACTTGGTCTGGTTGCGCGCCGCCCGTGCGCACGCCGCCTGGCGCGGCGCCGACTCGATCAGCGCGGAAGACATCGACGCCGTCGAACCCTTTGCTCTCGCCCACCGTCGCCGTCACACCCCGCCACCGGCAGCGCAGCCGCCGCACGCGCCGCCGACGCCGCAGACAAGTTCAGCGGGGGCTTCGGCTGGCGAAGGCCAGTGGGGCGAAATGCCTGCGCAGGCGGTGCCCACGGGTGCGGCGCGCGAGTTGCCGCGCTGGCCAAAAAAGCCCTAAGCATCCGCCCGCGACAGGTCACTGGCGCGGATGCCAGACCCAGACCCGGCGCCCTGCAAGGCGGCCGTCATGGCGCCAAGCAAACCGGCGAGACCGGCGCCATCGACTGGCTAAGCACCTTGCTGCGTGGCCGTCCGACACGGGCCCGCGAGGTAGTGCGAAAGCCGCGCAGCCAGCGGCCAAGCGAATTGTGGGTATTGGTGGTGGACGCCTCCGCCTCTACCCGCCGCCATGGTGCGCTGACACAGGCCAAAGGCTTGCTGGGCACGGTGCTCGAGCAGGCGTATCAACAGCGCGTGCGCATCGCCATATTGCACGCGACTGGAATGCAAGCGCAGTGGCCGTTCCAGGGGCAGAAACGCTCGGCGGCGATGCTGGCCTGGGTGTCAGACTTGGGCGCTGGCGGCGGCACGCCGTTGATTGAAGCGCTGGTACAAACCGGCGACTGGCTGACCCAGCGCCAGCGCAGCAAGCCTGCCGAACAGCAAAAGGTGCTGGTGATTACCGACGGGCGCTTACGCGAGTGGCCGGCATTGCCGCCGATGGCGTGCCCGGCGTTAGTGGTGGACATCGAAAGCGCGCCGATCAGGTTGGGGCGCGCGCAGGTATTGGCGGAGCAATTGGGCGCGCAGTATCGGCATATTGAGAGCCTGCCCCCCGCCTTGCGCATGTGAGCGCGGCCGAGGCGCATTGCGAGATCGCTTACTCGTAAACCGTCACGCGGTTGCGCCCGTCTTCCTTTGACGCATACAGCGCTTCGTCCGCCCAGCGAATCCATTCTTCATGGTGGTCGCAGGTGACGGACAGATCCGCCACACCCAGGCTGATGGTCAAGCGCAGAATTTCCCCGGCATGTTCAATTTTCAGCGCGGCGACGTTGTGGCGCAGGCGCTCGGCAAACACCCGGCCGCCTTCCTTGCTGGTGTCCGGCAGCAGAATCACAAACTCCTCACCGCCGTAGCGGCCGGCCACGTCCATGTCGCGGCTCAGGTCGCGAATCACGTCGGCGACGCGCTGAATGGCTTTGTCGCCGGCCTGATGGCCGTAGGTGTCGTTGATGCGTTTGAAATGGTCAATGTCGAGCATGATCAGCGTCGCCGTGCTGTCGTAACGGCGGTGGCGGGCGTGCTCTTTTTGCAGGCTCTCTTCCCAGTGACCGCGGTTGTACAAGCCGGTGAGGCGATCGGTACTGGAGAGCTTCTGCAGCTCGGCGTTGGCCGATAGCAGCTGGCGGCGGTTGTTTGCCACGTCGGTAACGTCGTAGATCACCAGGCAGATATGGCCGATTTTGCTGTTCGCCGAACGCAGCGGGAACAGCGTGGTGTTCTGGTACATGAAATCTTCACGGCCGGTGATTGGCTGGTAATTCTGGAACCGCAGCAAGTACGGCCGCTGCTCCCACACCGTGAACGCCGGGGTGCCGAGGGCGGCGACGCCTTCGACTTTCTTGCGAAACCACTTGCTGTCCACTTCCGGGAACAGTTCGAAAAACGAGCTGCCGTTGGCCACGCCTGGCTGAATGCCGGAGCGGTTTTCCATAAAGGTGTTCCACACCAGCACGCGGTAATCCGCATCGAACACCACCACGCCCACGTCGATGCTCTGCACGATGGCGAGCAGCCAGTGGAATTCGTTGAGGTCGATCGGCTCGTTCATGGGGCGGCCTAATTCATCAGATACGCGAGTTTTTTGTGCAGCAGTTGCACGGAATCTTCGCTGAACAGCATCAGCAAGTCGAAGTGGATGTCGTGGCCTTCAAGGCTGTAGCTGATTTCCACGGCCAGGGTTTTCTTGTTTCGCCGGCTGTTCACGTGAATCAACTCATCGATGGCCAGGTGCTCGCCAAGAATTTGCGGATGGCTCTGGGAAAACACCACGTCGATCTGCTCGGCGATACCGGACAGGCAAGCGCCGATCAGCAGCGTGGAGAGGTCCAGGAGCATTTCCAGATCGCCGCCGTCGTTGCCGTCGCGGTGCAGCAGGGTTGCCATGTCGGCAATTTCGGAGTCGTGGAAAATCAGCAGCGCCTCACCGGCAATACCGCTGCCGATGTAGCCCTGGCAGATGGCGGTCAGGCGCTCGTCGCCGCGCTGCACGTCGGCCAGCGCCATGTGCAGCTCGCCCACTTCCAGCAAGTTGACGTTGGGCACCGGCAATTGCACGAACACATCCAGCACCCGCGCCAGCAACGCACCGGCACGGCCGATGGCGACGTTGACGGTTTCCTGCAGGGCGTCGCGAAAACTGGTGGGGGCATCGCTGGTCGGCGCGGTGGCGGCGACGTCGTGCGGCGGCACGGCGAGCAGGCCGTGGGCATTGAGCGTGGCGCGAAACTCGGCGGGGTCGAAGGGTTTGCGCAGAAAGGCCAGTGCGCCCAGCTCCAGCACGCGGCGCCGGGCTTCTTCTTGCACGTCAGCGGAAATAACGATGATCTGCGCGTCCAGACCCTCTTCACGCACGGCGTTGAGTACCTGATAGCCGTCCATGACCGGCATGGTCAGGTCCAGCAGCACCACGCGGCCCAAGCCGTTGCGAATCGCCTCCAGCCCCGCCAGGCCGTTGTCCACCTCCGTGACGGACACCGCCCATTCAGGCGGCAGCGCGCGCAGCAGCTGCTTTCGCACCATGCTTGAGTCGTCGCAGACCAACAGAGGAATTGAGGGCATTGCGGGTTTCTCTACGCGCTCGTACTACGCCGAAATCAGCTAACCGAGAAAGGTGGCGATAATGGCTCAATGATGGCAATTTCGTCCATGAAGAAATTGACATTCAAGATGGCAAATAGTGCGCCAATTGACGTAGAAAGCAGGCTTTTCGAGAAAAAACAGCAGGTTATGTGGTGAGTTCGAGAATGGCCTTGGCTGCCACAATACTGCCCGGATTGGCCTGCATAGTGGCACTGATGCCCTGCAAGCGAGCAGCGAGCGCCTCGTCTGCCAGCAATTGGCGCAGCGCGTCTGGCAGTGCCGCCAGTGGTTCGGCGAAGCGCGGAAGGTAGGCGCCAACGCCAACTTCTTGAGCACGACGGGCGTTGTCGTGGCCGTCCCAGCAGTACGGAATGACCACCGACGGCAGGCCGAAATACAGCGCCTCGCAGAAGCTGTTGTTGCCGCCGTGATGCACGAACAGCTTGCATTCACGCAGCACGGCGGGCTGCGGGAACCAACTGTCGAGGTAAACGTTGTCGGGCACGCTGTCGTACATCTCGCGGTAGGCGCCGACGTTGATCAGAAAGCGGTACGGCAGGTCGGCGACGGTCGCGATCAGGCGCTTCATCATCTGCACATCGGCGGCACCCAGGCTGCCGAAACTCACGTATATCAACGGCGCCTCGTTATGCGCCGGAAACTCGGGCACCACGTATGGCGCCTCGGAGCGCACGCAGCCATCCAGGTACACATAGCGCTCGGGGGTCAACGGCTGTTCACGTTTGTAACGAACCGGTGTGGGCGACAGCAGCAGGTTTAAATACGGCGAATCTTCGAGAAATTGGCCCGGCAGGTTCGGCGGGTGCTGACAGCTGTCGAGAAAGCGCGCAAAACGCGCATGGGCCGGTGCCACCGCCTTGTGGTAGCGGCTCACAAAGGCCTCGCGCCCCGCCTTGTCATCCGCCGCGCAGCCCGACAAATACGGCGGCACGGCGGCGTCGGGCAGCTCGGTTTCGGCACACGACACCATGCGCACCCACGGGCAGCCGGCACTGCTGATGGCCGGAAAGGTGACCACGTTGTCGAGCACGATGACGTCGGGCCGCAAGCGGGCGAGCAGTTGCTGCAGCGGTTTTTCGGCGTCGATGGCGGTGTCGATGATCGCTTCCCAAGCCGGTGCGACGTAGCTGTCGATCTGCTCGAGCGGGGTTTGGTCGAAGTAGGGGATGTTCTTCTCGATGAAGGTTTCCCAGTAATGCTGGTGTTCCGCCGCGGACAATTTGGTTTGCGCAGGAATCGGGAATTCAGGAAATCCGTACTCAGCGAAAATTCCCTGGAAATGCCCATGGCAAATAAACACCGGCTTGGCGCCGAGCCCCTTGAGCACTTGCGCAATGCCGATGCAATTGAGCGCGGCACCAAAGCTGGCTTCAGGGAAAAAGGCGATCACGGGGTGTTTGGGCATTCACACGTATCCGGCAGGGACATAAACATTTGCTTGAATCCACCGATGCAAGATCGCCGGGTTAGCGGTGATCCATCCAGAATTCTGGATTCCGAATCGTCGGACCGCCGCCTACGCGGGAATGACGGTGGATTTCAAAGCGCCTGGGTAAGGCTCGGTATTTTTTAGCACAAAAAAACCGGGCATGTAGGAATTTGCTTACCGGCGTAATGGACCGATTTGCGGCACGCCACGGTTGGCCGTTTGCGGGCGCTGGGCCGAAGACAGGCGCAAATGCAGGCGCATCAGGTCGGCGGCAATCTCTAGCTGACCCCGTTCGATGTGCTCGATGATGCGTAAATGTTCGCGCAAGGCTTCTTGCAGCCGGTGCACGCTGACCATCGGCAACAGGTTCGGCAAACGGCGCAGCGCCTGGTGATGAATCAGCGCATCGCGCAGAAACTGGTTGCCACAGCTCTGTGCAATGCACTCGTGAAAGCCGATATCGAGTTCGCGAAACTGCTGGGTGTCGAAACTGCTGATGCCCTGGTTCAGCAACGCTTCCATGCCTTCGCGCAGCAGCGCCAGGCGCGCCAAGTCCGCCTCGAAGCCTGGGCTGAGCAAGGCTTGCGGCTCCATCAACAGGCGGTAATGCAGGCTGTCTTCCAGCGCGGCGAGGTTGTTCAACAGCGGCCGGAATAACCACGACTGGCCCGGTCCGCGCTCGACCACCTGGGTTTCACTGAGCTGGGTGATGACCTTCTGCGCGGCCGGACGGCCGATGCTGTAGCGGCGCATCAAGTCGCTGACGCTGATGCTGCTGCCCAGACGCCCGGCCATGCGATCACGCAGCACGGACGTCGCCAGGGCTTCCTCTTCGGCTTGCGGCAGCGCGGCGCTCATAGCTGGGTCGGGCAGCGCCAGCAAGCTGTAGCCCTTGCCGGCCTCGTGGCTGAGCAATTGCTCTTCCTGCAGCAGCTTCAGCGCGGCGCGAACCAGCGTGCGCGACACCTGAAACGTGCGCGCCAAGGCTTGCTCCGAAAGCGCCTGACCGACCACCAGACCGCTTTCCTGCACGTGTTCAAGAATGCGCCGGGCCAATTCCAGGTGGTTGCCCCGTGGTTTTTTTTCGCTGCTGGTGGTCACGCCTGTTTATCCCTGTCGATCAGTGCTGGGCACCTTATTCCATAGCAGCGGTGGGCAACAACAACAGCGCACCGGGAAGAAAAAACCGTTGACACAGGAAATTTCCGGTCTTAATTTCGGAAAAAAAACATATTAGCTAAATTTTGCAGCACTGCCTTCGAACACCAACAACAACAGTCGTTAGGAGCGCGCAACATGAGTAAGCTGAAAAACCTGTTGTCTCTGGGTTTCGCTGTATCGCTGGCCGTATCGGCTCAGGCCGTCAGCGCCAAAGACCTGGTCATCTCCATCTGGGACGGCTACATGGCCCCCGATGCGCTAGACAAATTCAAGGCCGCCAGCGGCGTCGACACCGACAAAGCGCTGCACGCCACCAACGAAGAAATCATGGGCAAACTGATGGCCAACGGTGGCGAAGGCTACGACGTGGTCTTCGTGTCTTCCCCGTTCGCCGAAGTGCTGCACAAGCAAGGTTTGCTGGCCGACATCGACCCGGCCAAAGTGCCCAACCTGAAAAACCTCTACCCCGAAGCCAACAAGCTTGAGTACGACATCGGCAACAAATTCTCCGTGCCGTACACCTGGGGTACCACCGGCATTTGCTACCGCTCCGACAAGCTCGCCACCGCGCCAACCAGTTGGAAAGAGTTGCTCAACCCCAGCGACGCACTGAAAGGCAAAGTCACCCTGCTCGCCACTGATCGCTGGATGCTCGGTGCCGGTTTCCTTGCCAACGGCTGGTCGGTGAACGACGCCGATGCCAAACACCTGGCCACCGTGCGGGACGAATTGATCGCCGCGAAAAAACGCATCCTGTCCTTCGACGACACCACCTTCTACTCCAAGCTCGCCTCCGGCGAAGCGCTGATGGCCCATGCCTGGGACGGCTGGTGCAACTACGGCACCACCGACAACGCCGCGATCAAATTCGTGGTGCCCAAAGAGGGCTCGGATTTGTGGGTCGACACCATGGTCGTGCTGAAAAGCTCCAAGCACCCCGAGGAAGCCTTCAAGTTCGTGAACTTCATGCTGGCCAAGGAAAACCACGCCTGGGTCGCGGAAAACATCCTCTACAAAGTGCCCAACCAGGCCGCCATGGAAGGGCTCTCGCCCGAGCTGCTGCAGAAATACCCCAACCTCACCACCAGCCCGGCTGAGTTGTTGAAGATGGAGCAGCTGCGGGATGTGGGTGGCAGCACGCAAAAGGCCTACACCCGCGCCGTCACCGAAATCATGGCGTCTGAGTCCAACTGACGGACTCCTGGGCGTCGGCCATACGGCGTTGAACGCGTGCCGAAAATGCTCACGTACTTAAGTACGCTGCGCTTTTCGCTCCACGTTCGCCTTGTGTGGCTCTCGCCCAGTAGCCCTCGATTTCAGGCAGCTATCGCTGCCTCAACCCAGCATTTCGAGAATCCTGAATGAGTTCATTGCACGCTGATAGGAAACTATCGGCCTGGCTGCTGACGCCCGGGCTTGGCTGGCTGCTGCTGTTTTTGGTGCTGCCGTGCCTGCTGGTGTTGGTGTACAGCTTCGTCGAGCGCGGTGCCTATGGCGGCATTGAGTGGACGTTTACCTGGGACAATTACCAGCGCGCGTTCGACCCGCTGTACCTGGGCATCTTGCTCAAGTCGGCAAAAATCGCCGCGCTGGCCACGTTGTTCGCGGTGCTGATCGGCTACCCGGCGGCGTATGCCATTGCCCGCGCGCCGCGCCATCGCCAGCCGGTTTATCTGTTTCTGGTGATGCTGCCGTTCTGGAGCAATTACCTGATCCGCACCTATGCCTGGATCGTGCTGCTCAACCGCGAAGGCCTGCTGAATAAACTGTTCAGCCTGCTGGGTTACAGCGGCGACCCCATTAGCCTGCTGTACACCGAAAGCTCGGTGGTGCTGGGCCTGGTCTACAACTACATCCCCTTCGTGATTCTGGCCATTTATTCGTCGCTGTCGCGCATCAATGGCGAGCTGTGGGAAGCCTCGCGCGACCTCGGCGCCTCCGGCTGGATGACCTTTCGCCGGGTGATTCTGCCCTTGAGCGTGCCCGGTATCGCCGCCGGTTCCGTGTTCGTGTTTGTGCTCAGCATCGGCAATTTCATCACCGCCGATCTGCTCGGCGGCAAACAGGTGCAGATGGTCGGCAACCTCATCTATTCGCAGTTCCTCACAGCGCGGGACTGGCCGTTCGGCTCGGCGCTGAGCTTTATCCTCATCGCCATCATGTTGCTGCTCTTGTTTGTGCAGGCGCTGCTGGCCCGTCGCGCGGCGGAGGGCAAAGCATGAGCCGTCAAACCATGGCCAGCTCGACCGCACTCGGCGTGCATTTGTGGTTGGTGTACGCCTTCCTCTACGTGCCGATCCTGGTGCTGATTTTGCTGTCGTTCAACAAGTCCGGCCTGCCCACCTCGTGGAGTGGTTTTTCCCTGAAGTGGTACGGCGCGCTGGCCAATAACAGTGCGGTGCTGTCAGCGGCACTCAATACGCTGATCGTGGCGTTGAGCTCCACGGCTATCGCCTGTGTGCTCGGCACGCTGCTGGCGTTGGGCGTGGAGTTGCGGCGCAAGGGCGACAACAAAGGCTACATCGCCGACACGATGCTAATGGCGCCGATGATCATTCCCGACATCGTGCTGGCCATCGCCCTGCTGAGCTTTTTCAACCTGGTGAAGATGGGCCTGGGCCTGCATTCCATCGTCATCAGCCATGCGGTGTTCAACATCGCCTTTGTCTGCGCCGTGGTGCGTACCCGGCTCAAGCACTTTGACTACTCGATTCTCGAAGCCTCGATAGACCTCGGCGCCAGCTGGTTCACCACCCTGCGCCGCGTGCTGCTGCCGGCGATTTTTCCCGGCGTGATGGCGGGCGGTTTGCTGGCGTTCACCCTGTCGGTGGACGAATTCATCATCGCCTTTTTCAACTCCGGCTCCGGCCAGGCTTCCACCACGTTGCCGATGCAGATCTACGCCATGATCCGCTTCGGTGTGACCCCCGAAATCAATGCCCTGGCAACGCTGGTGATGCTTGTCAGCATCACCGCACTGCTGGCGTCGCAGCGCTTGAACAAGGCCCCGTCTCACCATGAATAAGATCGCCATGAATGAACCGGCCCTTCGCGAACGCGCGGCCGACGATGTGAAAAACGTGCTGGTTCTGGACAAGGTCAGCAAGTCGTACGGCGAACAGTTGGTAGCCGTCGACCAGGTGTCGCTGAGCATCCGCGAGAACGAATTCTTCGCCCTGCTCGGGCCGTCCGGCTGTGGCAAAACCACCTTGTTGCGCATGCTCGCCGGCTTCGAAACGCCGAGTGGCGGCTGCATTTACCTGGACGGCACCGACATCTCGCCGCTGCCCGCCAACAAGCGCCCGCTGAACTTGATGTTCCAGAGCTATGCGCTGTTCCCGAACATGACCGTGCGCAAAAACATCGCCTACGGCCTGGAAATGGAAAAGCTGCCCGCCGCTGAAATCCGTCAGCGCGTGGATGCCGTGCTCGCCACCGCGCAATTGGGCGAGTTGGCCGAGCGCAAGCCGGATCAACTCTCTGGCGGCCAACGTCAGCGCGTGGCGCTGGCCCGCGCATTGGTGAAGCGCCCGCGCGTGCTGCTGCTCGATGAGCCACTCGGTGCGCTGGATAAAAAGCTGCGGGAAAAAATGCAGCTCGAACTCAAGCGCCTGCAACACGAGAGCGGCATCACCTTCATCATCGTCACCCACGACCAGGAAGAAGCGTTGGTGATGTCCGACCGCATGGCCGTGCTCAATGGCGGCAAGGTCTGCCAATGCGGCTCGCCGGCCGAACTGTATGAAAACCCCAACAGCCGCTTCGTCGCCAACTTCATTGGCGTGAGCAACATCCTCGAAGGCGTGCGTCAGACCGACAACAGCGTGGTGGTGCGTAACCGCAGCCTCAAGGTGGAGTCGGCGGTGGGCGAGCTTACGGGTGAAGCGGTGGCGCTGGTGATCCGCCCGGAGCGCTTGCAGGTGCTCAGTTCGACCACGCCGTTGGCCGACGAACAAGCCTGCGTCAATCAGGTAGACGGGCAGATCGTGGAAGTGGCTTACCACGGCCTCGACACCAACCTGCACGTGCAAACCGCACTCAGCGACAAACCGCTGATCGTGCGCGTGCCCTCTTCGCAAGTGGATAACGCCCGGTTTGAACAGGGCGCCAGCATTCGTCTCGGCTGGCAGACGCGGCACGCCCGCGTGCTGACCCGCTAGCCCCACACCCACCCTTTTACGTTCGGCAGGAGTAAGCGTCATGAAGCAAAAGGTCATCGCTTTTTTTCCCGAGGCGGCATACGGCCCGGCACTGAATTCCGTGGGCATCGCCCAGGCGTGCGAAGCGCTGGGGCACAAGGCGGTGTTTCTCACCGACCCCGGCATGAGCGGCGTGTATTCGGGCTACGGGTTTGAAGAGCACATGGTGAATATGTCGGCGCCGATGCCGGCCGAAGAAATGGCCAAGTACTGGGTCGACTTCATCAACGGCCACATTCCCAACTTTCGCAAATCGCCGCTCGAGCAAATTCCCAACTACGTGAAGGAATGCTGGGCCGCCATCGTCGAAACCGCCAAGTGGGCCGAGAAAGATTTGCCCGCCGTGCTGGCCAAGGTGCAGCCGGACCTGATCTGCGTCGACAACGTGATTCTGTTCCCCGCCATCAAGCAGTACGGCAAGCCGTGGGTGCGGATTATTTCCTGCTCGGAAAACGAGATCGAAGATCCGGATATTCCGCCGCATCTGTCGGGCATGAGCGTGCACGACAAAGCCGGGCACGCCGAATTCCGTCGCCGCTTCGAAGAAGAGGTCGGCCCCATTCATGCCGACTTCAACGAATTTCTCGTCGCCCACGGCGAACGGCCTTACCCGCTCGGCACCTTCTTCGAAGCGTCGCCGTTCATGAACCTGTTGCTCTACCCGGACCCGGTGAAGTTCGAACGTCGTCACGCGCTGCCGCCTGAGCAGTTTCACTACCTGCAAGGCTGCGTGCGCGCCGACAAGCCGTACGACATTCCCGAATTCAAAGCCAACAACGACAAGCCGCTGCTGTACGTGAGCTTTGGCAGCCTGGGTTCGGGCGATGTCGACCTGCTCAAACGCTTGATCGTCGCCATCGGCAAGCTGCCGTACAGCGCGCTGTTCAACGTCGGCGAGCACCTGGACGAATACACCGACCTGCCCGACAACGTGCTGATTTCCAATTGGTACCCGCAGCCGTCAGTGATCGAAAAGGTCGACGCGGTGATCCACCATGGCGGCAACAACAGCTTCACCGAATGCCTGTTCTTCGGTAAGCCGGCCATCGTCATGTCGTACGTGTGGGACGGCCACGACAACGCCATGCGCGCCGAAGAAAGCGGCCACGGTTTCAAGCTCGATCGCTACGAATGGAGCGAGGCCGACCTGGCCGCCAAGCTCGACGCCTGCCTCACCGACAGCGCCATGCAAGCGCGCCTGAAGCAAACCAGCGCGTACATGCAATCACGCAAAGGCCCGCAAGACGCGGCAAAAATTCTCGATGGACTGCTTAACCATGACTGAAGCCAATAC
Source organism: Pseudomonas sp. AC229 (assembly GCF_979254655.1). Taxonomy (NCBI): domain Bacteria; kingdom Pseudomonadati; phylum Pseudomonadota; class Gammaproteobacteria; order Pseudomonadales; family Pseudomonadaceae; genus Pseudomonas; species Pseudomonas sp. AC229. The sequence continues at coordinate 167,180 of NZ_CEEDHK010000006.1, read as the reverse complement.
CAGCACAGCGCCTGCGCTGTACGACGTCAGCACGCGCACCGACCTGGTGGACTGGGGCGTGCAAAGCGATGCCGTGGAGGGCGTGTCCCACTCCAGCGGCCGTCTGCTATTCAAAGGCCCGAACAACAGCCCGGAAACCGGCTTATGGGTGTGCACGCCTGGGCGCTGGCGCCTGTCGATTCCGCGCGACGAGCTGTGCCATTTCGTCAGCGGCCGCGCCACCTACCGCGAAGACAACGGTGAAGTGATCGAGGTGAAAGCCAACACCCTCGTGCTCTTCCCCGCCGGCTGGACCGGCGAATGCCACGTGCAGGAAACCATTCGTAATTTGTACATGCTGGCGTGAGCCAACTACCGATCCCGTAGGAGCGAGCTTGCTCGCGAAGCGCTTGCTCTAAAAGCTTCGCCAGCAAGCTGGCTCCTACAAAAATCATCTTTAAGGAGTTGAAACCATGACCACCCCACACCTCTACAACCCGCTCGAAATCACTGACCTCAAAGACTGGGGCACCATCCCGACCATGCTCGAGGGCGAGTCGAAAGTCTCCGGCGTGGTGTTGCACAAAGGCCCGGAAGGCCAGTCGGAATGCGGCATCTGGGTCTGCACGCCGGGCAAGTGGTTTTGCCACGTCACCAGCGACGAGTTCTGCCATTTCCTCGAAGGCAGCAGCACCTATGTGCATGAAAACGGCGAAGTGATCGAGATCAAACCGGACACCGCCGCCTTCTTCCCCAAAGACTGGAAAGGCACCTGCACGGTCCACGAAACCATCAAAAAGGTTTACATGATCCGGTGATCACCATGGCCGAAACCTACGCCCGCCCTGAACAACGCCGCGCCTTTCTGGCCGGCGCCGGGTACGCCAGCAGTCGCCTTGAGGCGTTGCCGATGGACGCGTCGCGGCGCTGCTATTTCCGTCTGCCGCAGGCCGGTTTGTTGTTGATGGATTCGCCGCCCGGCCTTGAACCCATCGTGCCGTTCTTGACCCTGGCCATGCATCTGCGCGAGCTGGGTTTGTCGGCGCCCCATGTGCTGGCCAGCGACGCGGCAGCCGGTCTGGCGTTGATCGAAGATTTCGGCCAGGCCACCTACACCCGCCTCCTCGGCATGGGCTACGCCGAGCAGCCGCTGTATGAGTTGGCGGTGGATGCCCTGGTGCACCTGCATCAGGCGCCGCGAGCGCTGGCCGTTAATGTTCCCGCATATGACCTCGATGCGCTGTTGGCCGAGGCGGTGCTGTTTATCGACTGGTACGCGCCGCTGCTTGTGGATAAGGCCGCCGCGCTGGCCTTACGCGAGCCTTTCCTGGCGGTGTGTGCGCAACTGGCCAGCGCCGTCGCCAAACGCCGGGAGGCCTTGGTGCTGCGCGATTTCCATGTGGATAACCTGATGCGGCTGGACGGCCAGACCGGCGTTAAGGCCTGTGGATTACTGGATTTCCAGGACGCCCTGATTGGCTCCTGCGCCTACGACCTGATGTCGCTGCTTGAAGACGCCCGCCGTGACGTGCCGGAAACCCTGCGCGACCACCTGCTCACGCGCTACCTGGCCCAGCGCCCGGAAGTGGATGCCGAGCAGTTTGGCGCTGATTACCCGGTATTGGCCGCGCTGCGCCACGCCAAGGTTGCCGGTATTTTCGTGCGCCTGGCACAGCGCGACGGCAAGCAGCATTACCTGGCCCATGTGCCGCGGGTGATCGGCCTGCTCGACCGTGCCTTACGCACCCCGGCGCTGTTGCCGCTGCGCGAATTTCTCGACCGCGAATTATCCGGCTGGGCGCAACCGCTGCCCGCCCACTGACCTTTTTCCTCGGGCTGTGGATAACCCGTCCGCCGCCCCGCCTGGAGCCGCCATGAACCACTTCATCAATCCCGACTTCACCACGCCGCACAGCCAGCGCCTGCGCGACATCATCAACCCCGCCACGCTGGAGAAAGTGGGGCAGATCGCCTTGGGCGACGAGGCCGATGTAAACACCGCCATCGCCGCCGCCAACGCAGCGCAAAAGGCGTGGCGCAAGGTCGATGCGAAAAGCCGCGCGGCGCTGTTACACACGCTGGCTAACGCCATCGAAAGCGAGGTGGCGGTCAACCGCGAAGCCGGACGTCTGATGACGCTGGAAATGGGCAAACCCTTCCCCGAAGCGATGGGCGAGCTGGCCAACTGCGCACCGATTTTCCGCTACTACGCCGAGATGGCCCGCGACGACGCCGGCAAGGTGGCCGGCACCACGCAACTGGGCTCATTCCAGCATGTGCGCTACGACGCCATGGGCGTGAGCGTGCACATCATGCCGTTCAACTTCCCGGTGCTGTTGATGTGCTGGACCGTTGCCGCGTCGCTCGCCGCCGGCAACGCCTGCATCATCAAACCCGCCGAAGCCACCACGCTGTGCACGCTGAAATTCATGGAGCACTTCCGTGTGCTGCCGGCCGGTTTGGTCAGCTGCGTGCCCGGTGATGCGAGCACCGCGCAGTTGTTGATTCAAGCCGAAGGCACCCACGCCGTGGCGTTCACCGGCAGCGTGGCGGCCGGCAAAGCGGTGGCCATGGCCTGCGCCGAGCGCATGAAACCGTGCGTGATCGAAGCGGGCGGCAGCGATGCGCTGATTGTGTCCAAACACGCGCCGCTGGACGTGGCCGTGGCCGGTTCGGTAACAGCGGCATTTCACCTGACCGGGCAGATCTGTACCTCGGCCGAACGGTTCTTTGTAGTGGACGACATTCACGATGCGTTCGTTGAACGCTTCGCCGCCATGACGCAAAAACTGCGCATTGGGCATGGTCTGGAGCACAGCGAAATTGGGCCGCTGGTGAGCGAGGCGGCGCGCGACAAAGTGATGCGCCTGGTCGCCGACGCGGTGGCCAAGGGCGCCACCGTGGTTTGTGGCGGGCGCATTCCGCCGAGCCAGCCGGTGGGTTGGTACTACGAGCCGACCATTCTCACCGGCGTCACTCAGGCCATGGATATCCTCCACGAAGAATGCTTCGGCCCGGTGGCGGCGATCTGCAAAGTGGCCGATTTCGACGAAGCCGTGCGCCTGGCCAACGACTCCAGCTTCGGCCTCGGCGCCTCGCTGTTTTCCACGGACCTTGGCGAAGCCATGGAAGCCGCCGACCGCCTGGAAGCCGGCATGGTGTGGGTGAATAACCCGCTGATCGATAACGACGCCCTGCCCTTCGGCGGCTGGAAAATGTCTGGCATGGGCCGCGAACTTGGGCGCCAGGGGCTCGACGCGTTCCGTCGCTCGAAGATGGTCATCATCGACCACCAGCCGCAGATTCACGACTGGTGGTACCCGTACAAGGACGAGGTGTTTTACCGCGAGGGCTAACGTCGCGCCTGGGGCTAGGCGCTAAAGCTCACCGACAAAACGGTCCGTGGTGTAGAGCGTACAAACCGTATGGGTTTTTTGTTTGGCTGAGCTGAAAAACAGAAACAGTTTCACGAACGCCGAGCTTTCACGGCAGTCGCCACGGTTAACCGAGCCCAGGTGATGCCGGCCGCTGCGCAGAAAGCCAAGCATGTCGGTGGTGTTCTGCGCGGGCACGAGGCTGTCTTGGGAATAGTGAAACAGTGTCACGTCTGCCGAAGGCGCTGTGAGCGTGATGTCGCCGTCAATCAAGGTGTTCAGCAGCATGTGCGTGAGCAGGCGGGGGTATTTCCCCTGTTTGAATTCAGCCAGAAACGCGGGCTGCAACTGGCCATCGGGCTTGAACACATCGTCGGTGTTATAGGCCAGCCCTTCGTAGCTGCGGTAGGTGTCCATGATGGTACGCAGGTGGCCCGGCACAAAGCTCAGGTCTTCATAGCGGGCGTAAGCGTCGCGAGGCTCGCCGGCCATTGTCAGCAACGGCGATTGCAACGTGCGAAGCACGTTGTAGGGGCCTTCGCCGGCATACACCGCTCTCACATCGGCCAGGGCGCTCAAGGACGGCAGCACGGCCATCGCCGAATAACCGCCTTGGGAAGCGCCGAAAATACGCAGGTCACGGCTCAGTTGCGCGCCGTTGAACTGCTCGGCGAAATAGCTTCGCACCGCCATCAGCATGTCTTCGCTCGCAGCCGCGGTGTCCTGCGCGATCAGATACGCCTGGGGTTGGGTCGCGGTGTCGCCCAAACCGATCAAATCGGGGGCGAAATACACATGACCCTTGCCGGCGGCGAGCAGGCCGACCACCACTTCAAGCGTCGCAGCCGACGAGGGTGCCGGGTTGGTTGAGCGCAGGCTGCCATGTTGGCCCAGCACCGTGGCAACCCCGTTGTAATTGAAGGCACTACCGTCCGCATTCTCCGGGTAAATCAGCAGGCCGCTCAGCTCGATCGGCGTGCCGTCGGCACGGCTGCTGGTGTAGGTCAATTTTTTAACCCGTGCCGAGTAACGCGCGTGCGGCTCTGCCAAATTCGGTGCTTCTTTGCCCAGCGCCGCCCTGGCCAGCATTTGGCCAATTTTGTTGTGCACGCTGTCTTTGAGCAGGGTAGTGAGCATTCCGTTAATGGTTGCCGCGCTCAGCTGTGCGGCTTTGGGCAGGTCGGAAAACTTCACGGGCTGATCACTCACCACTACCGGGCGACCGCGCTGGCGTACAGCTGCGCTTGTGGAGAACGACCCCACCTGCCGTCCGGCCTGATGAATCTGATAAACCTTGCCCGTCGCCAGCTCACTGACCGGCGCCAAGGTCACCGCACCCACCACGCCAGTGAGCGGGTTCGACCATTCACTTTGGTATCGCACGACGGTAGCAACCGCATTACCGGCGCCGTCGGTAAGCGTTATGTCGGCGCAGCGTTTCGCCTGCGCCGCCTCATACGTGACGCTTACCTGCGTATTGGTGAAATGGCCTTGGGTGGCGTTGGCCGGCGTCAAACGCAACGGCGTGCAACTGATCACTTCGTTTGACTGGCCCAAGCCAATGTTCAGACCTGGCAGCGCTGCCGGAACAGGACCATGGGTCGTTACCGGGATGGCGTTCTGGCCATGCACAGCCATGGCCAGCACACACGGAGCCAGCGCGAATAAACAGCGAATCGCTTTCATCGGAGAAGCCCTCAAGGCGGATAGGGCTTCGGACTATATGGCGTCAGGAAACCATAATTGCCACGGCGCAAAGATTCAGAGTGGTCTTACCGGGGCGGTTGAACGGGCCTAGGAATCTAGAGGCCACAGCCGTCTCGCAGACCAGGCTCTGCCACGGCGTTTTTACCTGGCAACGGTAGGATCTCGAAGCGCAGCCAACAGCGCTTCACCCGTGCCGAACTCCCGGTCCACCGCTGGCAATATCGGCCGGCGCAGCACCAGCACTGGCAGCCCTAACTCTCGCGCTACCTGCAACTTCGGCTCGGTGCTCTGGCTGCCGCTGTTTTTGCTGATCAGCACGTCGCATTGCAGCCGCGCGAACAGCGTGCGTTCGCTTTCCAATGAAAACGGCCCGCGCGCACCGATGATGTCGGCCCGCGCGGTCGGCGCCTGGCTTTGCAAACAGCGCACGGTCCAATGCTGGTGGTGCGGAATTTCTTCCAGGTGTTCCAGCGGTTCGCGGCCCAAGGTAAACAGCGGGCGCTTGAACGGCGCGAGGCTGTGGATAAGCGCGTTCCAATCCGCCACTTCGCGCCAGTCATCGCCGGCCTGCGCCTGCCAACCGGGACGACGCAGCGCCCAACAGGCAATGCCCGCCAGTCGCGCGGCGCGGGCGGCGTTGGCGCTGATTTGTGCGGCGTAGGGGTGGGTGGCATCGACCAGCAAACTGATGCCGTTGGCGCTGATGAACTGCGCCAGCCCTTCGGCGCCGCCATAGCCGCCGACGCGCACCTGACAAGGCAAGTCATCCGGCACGCGACCGAGGCCGGCGAGGCTGTAGATGTCGTTGGCTTCCAACTGCCGAGCCAGCGCCAACGCTTCGGCCACGCCGCCGAGCAGCAACACCCTCGGCTTCATTGCCCGGCGCCCGCATAACCGACGATGCCGCCTTGACGGTCGATGGCGAACACCTCCACCTGCACGGTCGCCGGCACGATGCTCTGGGCGAATTTCAACGCATGGGCACACACCGCATTGCCCAGCTCGATGCCTTCGGCACTGGCCAACGCCAGCGCTTGCTGACTGGTGTTGCTGGCAATGATCGCCTGCTGAAGCGCGGCACTGGCGCCGATGGCGGCGGCCCACTTGGCGAGTTGAGGCAGGTCGATGCTGGAGTGGCGGCTGTGCAGGTCCATATGCCCGGCCGCCAGTTTGCTGATTTTGCCGAAGCCGCCGCACAGGCTGAGTTTTTCCACAGGCGCAATGCGCAAATGCTTGAGCACGGCACCGACGAAGTCGCCCATTTCCACCAGGGCGGTGTCGTCGAGTTCGTAGTGCTGGCGCATACGGTCTTCGCTGGCGTTGCCGGTGCAGGCGGCCAGGTGGGTGAAGCCGTTGGCGCGGGCGACATCAATGCCTTGGTGAATGGAGGCGATATACGCCGCGCAGGAAAACGGCCGGACGATGCCGCTGGTGCCGAGGATGGACAGGCCGCCCAAAATGCCCAGGCGCGGGTTCATGGTTTTCAGCGCCAGCGCTTCACCGTTTTCCACACAGGCCGTTACTTCGAAGCCGCCGCCGTAGCCGTGCTCGATGGCCAAGCTGAACAGGTGGCTGGTGATCATTTGTCGGGGGACCGGGTTGATCGCCGGCTCACCCACGGCCAGGGTCAGGCCCGGTTTGGTTACCGTGCCGACGCCAGGGCCGGCGAAAAACGCCACCCCAGGTTCGGCCCGCAGACGCACGCGGGCAAACACCAGAGCGCCGTGGGTCACGTCCGGGTCATCGCCGGCATCTTTGAGCGTACCGGCTTCGGCGCCGCCTTCGAAGGGTCGGCAAAATTCCAGCCGCATCAGCACTTCACGGCCTTTGGGCAGCACGATTTCCACCGCATCGCTGACCGTGCCCGCGAGCAACAACCGCGCCGCCGCCAGGCTGGTTGCGGTGATGCAACTGCCGGTGGTGTAGCCGCTTCGCAGCGGCGCAGGTTGTTCGGGGGTCTCGTCGCGCATGGCTCAGGGCTTCACGGCGTGTAACAGGGTGATGGGCAGCGCGGCGCGCCAGGTGTCGAAATCGCCTAAGGGTAGCGCCTGGGCCACGGTGATGCGGGTCAGCTCGCCGCCATGCTGCTCGCGCCAGGCCACCAGCGCCGCTTCGCTTTGCAGCGTTACGGCGTTCGCGACCAATCGGCCGCCGGGCCGCACATGGGCCCAGCAGTGGTCCAGCACGCCGGGAATGGTGACGCCGCCGCCAATGAAAATGGCATCGGCTTGCGGCAAGCCCTGCAAGGCTTCGGGTGCGCTGCCGGCAACCAATTGCAGGCTCGGCACGCCAAGGGCGTCGCGGTTTTGCGCGATCAAGCCCTGGCGTTCGGCGTTGGCTTCTACCGCAATCGCGCGGCAGCTGGGGTGGGCGCGCATCCATTCGATGCCGATGGAGCCACAGCCGGCGCCCACGTCCCAGAGCAACTCACCCGGCATGGGCGCCAGGCGGGCCAGGGTGATGGCGCGCACGTCACGCTTGGTCAGTTGGCCGTCGTGGGCGAAGGCGCTGTCGGGTAAGCCCGGCGTCAGCGGCAACAAGCGGGCGTCGGTATCCGCGATGCAGTCGATGGCCAGCACATTCAGCGCGGCAACTTCCGGCACGGCCCAGGCGCTGGCGATGCCGTCGACGGCGCGCTGCAACGGGCCGCCCAGGTGTTCCAGCACGCGCAACCGGCTGCCGCCAAAACCGCGCTGTACCAATAATTGAGCAATGGTCGCCGGACTGGAGCCATCGTTACTCAGCACCAGCAAACGCTGGCCGGGATGGATATGGGCGTTTAATGCGGCGATGGGGCGAGCCACCACGGACAAGCAGGCGACCTCTTGCAACGCCCAGCCCAACTGCGCGGCCGCCAGGGAAAACGACGACGGCGCCGGGTACACCTGCATTTCATCAGCCGGCACCTGGCGCGCCAGGCTGGCGCCGACGCCAAACAGCATCGGGTCGCCGCTGGCCAGCACGCATACCGGCGTGCCCTGCGCCGCGAGCACCGGCCCGAGGCTGAACGGAATGGGCCAGCCCTGACGTTCGGCCCTCAGGCAATGGGGCAACAACTCCAGCTGACGCGGGCTGCCGATGATCAACCGCGCCTCAAGCAAGGCCCGGCGCGCAGGCTTGCCCAGACCGCTGTAGCCGTCTTCGCCGATTCCCACCACTGTCAGCCACGCCGCCATGGGCACTCCTTTTAAACCGCCGACAAGCAGGCTTTTCCTGGGGTCGGGCAAAGCGGGCATAATAGCGCGTTCGTCGGCACCCACAGCCAGCCACAGCGAACCAGTGAGCCTTTTTGAATAACGTCCAGCCCATGCCCAACGCGCCCCTGCCACGCCATACGGCGTGCCCGGGTTTGCTGCGCATTGTGCAGGCGCGCGACGGCGGCATTTGCCGGGTGAAACTGCCGGGCGGGCGGCTGAGCGTGGTTCAGGCGTTGGCCATCAGCGCCGCTGCCGAACGTCATGCCAGCGGCGTGCTGGAGATCACCAACCGCGCCAACTTGCAGATTCGCGGCGTGCGTGCCGGTGAAGTGCAGGCGCTGATCGCCGCATTGCTGGCGGCTGAACTCGGCCCGCGCAGCGCGGGCGCTGATGACGTGCGCAACGTGATGCTCAGCCCCGCCGCTGGCGTCGATGCTCAGCAATTGCTAGACGTTCGTCCCCTCGCCGACCAGCTACTCAGCCTGCTGGAAACCCAGGAATCGCTGCATCAGCTTTCAGCCAAATTCGCCGTGCAACTGGACGGCGGCGAGGGCATGGCGATGCTTGAGCATCACCACGACCTGTGGTTGAGCGCGCTGGCTGACGGCCGTTTTGTCTTCGGCCTGGCTGGCAAACCCGAGGGCGCCCTGGCAGCGATAAATGCCGAGCAGGTGCCGGCGCTGGTTCAAGCGTGCCTCGAACTATTCCTGCAACGCGCCAGCGCCGAGCACACGCGTATGCGCCATCTTTTGGCGACGTGGCCGACGGCCGCCTTTCTTGCCGAGTTGCAACAGCGCTTGCCGTTTGCCTTGCAGCAAGACGATGCCGTCAGCAGCTGGCATCGCGCGCCTGCCGAACCCTGGGCGCACCTCGGAATTCGCCCGCAGCGGCAAGCGGGCCTGGTGATGGTCGGCGCCGCGCCCACGCTTGGGCGAATCTCGGCGCAACAGTTGGCCGCCGTCGCTGCGCTAGCCCGTGATTCGGTGTACCTCACGCCCTGGCAAAGCCTGCTGCTGCGCGATGTGCCGCACAACGAGGCGCGAGGCCTGGCCCAGCAGTTGAACACGCTGGGTTTACTCACCGACAGCGCCGCCCCGTTGGCGCGCTTGGTGGCCTGTAGCGGTTCCACCGATTGCAGCAAAGGCCTGGCCGACAGCAAAGGCGACGCCCTGTTGTTGGCCGGCGCCCTGGCCCAACGCACTATCGCCATCGAGCAGGTGCACCTCAGCGGTTGCAGTCGCTCGTGCGCTGCCGCCCACACCGCGCCGCACACCTTGCTGGCCGTCGCGCCTGGCCGTTACGACCTTTACCAACGGGACACCCACCTCAGCGGTTTCGGCCGCGTGCTGGCCCGTCATCTGACTATTCTTGAAGCCGCCGACACACTGGCCGCGCTGCCCGACCCCATGGAAGCCCTTTGATGCTTGAGTACATCCGCGATGGCCAGGAAATTTACCGCCACTCGTTTTCCATCATCCGCGCCGAAGCCGACCTGAGCGGCATTCCAGCCGACCTGGAAAAACTCGCCGTGCGCGTGATTCACGCCTGCGGCATGGTCGATGTGGTGCAAGACCTGCGCTTCTCGCCAGGCGCCGGCACTGCCGGGCGCAACGCCTTGGCTGCTGGCGCGCCGATTCTGTGCGACGCGCGCATGGTTTCTGAAGGCGTAACGCGCACTCGTCTGCCGGCCAACAATCAGGTGATCTGCACACTCAATAATGAAGGCGTGCATGACCTCGCCCGCGAGCTCGGCAACACCCGCTCGGCCGTGGCACTCGAACATTGGCGCGCGCATATGGAAGGCGCCGTGGTGGTGATCGGCAACGCCCCGACCGCGCTGTTCTATCTGCTGGAAATGCTCGATGCCGGCGCGCCGAAGCCCGCGCTGATTCTCGGCTTTCCGGTCGGGTTCGTCGGTGCCGCCGAATCGAAAGACCTGCTCGCTGCCGACAGCCGTGGCGTGCCGTATGTGATTGTGCGAGGCCGCCGCGGTGGCAGCGCCATGGCCGCCGCCGCTGTCAACGCCCTGGCCACGGAGGTGGAGTGATGCTTGTAAAAGGTCGCCTGCTGGGCATTGGCGTTGGGCCTGGGGATCCGGAACTGATCACCCTCAAAGCCTTGCGCTTGCTACAAGCCGCACCGGTGATTGGCTACTTCGTGGCGAAAGCCAAAGTTGCCGCCGGCCAGCATGGCAACGCCTTCGGCATCATTGCCGGGCACCTGACCGAGGCGCAGCAGCGCCTGCCGATGGTGTATCCGGTAACCACCGAAAAGCTCGCCCCGCCGCTAAGCTACGAGAACATCATCAGCGACTTCTACGACACCTGCGCCGAGCAGATTGCCGAGCACCTGGAAGCCGGCCGCGACGTGGCGGTGATCTGCGAAGGTGACCCGTTCTTCTACGGTTCCTACATGTACCTGCACGACCGCCTCGCCACTCGCTACCCCGCTGAAGTGGTGCCGGGCGTGTGCTCCATGCTGGGCGGCGCCTCGGTGCTGGGCATTCCGCTGGTGTATCGCAACCAGAGTTTGGCGGTACTGAGCGGCGTGTTGCCGGCCGACGAGCTGAAACAACGCCTGGCCGCCACCGATGCCGCCGTGGTGATGAAGCTGGGGCGCAACTTCGACAAAGTGCGTGGCGTGCTCGAAGAACTGGGCCTGGCTGGCCGGGCGAAATACGTGGAGCGCGCGACCATGGAGAATCAACGGATTGTGCCGCTCGACGAAGTGGAGCCGATGGCCTCGCCGTATTTTTCGTTGATTATTGTGCCGGGGGAAAAGTGGCAGGCGTGAGGTAAGCGTTTCGCCGCAACCCTCTCCCCCAGCCCCTCTCCCGCCAGCGGGCGAGGGGAGCTAATCGGTGATTGGTTTAGAACCGCGTTCGCAGACCCACCACAATTCAGTCTCCTCGCCCCTCGGGGAGAGGGTTAGGGAGAGGGGGCCGCACAAACGCCACCCGCCCGCCGACCACCGGAGCCCCAATGTCCCCCGCCATCATCATCCTCGGCACCGGCGCCCTGACCACCGCGCGGCGCATTCAAGCGCTGTATCCCGGCGCGCAGGTGTACGGCCTGAACGAGCGCGTAAGCGCCGATATCGGCTACAGCGATTTCGGCAACACGCTCCGCGAGCTGTACCAAAGCAACCGCCCGCTCATTGCCCTGTGCGCCGCCGGCATCGTCATCCGCTGCCTGGCGCCAATGCTGCAAACCAAAGGCGCCGAACCGCCTGTGCTGGCCGTCGCCGAAGACGGCAGCGCCGTGGTGCCGCTGCTGGGCGGCCTGGCTGGCGTGAATACGCTGGCACGCGAGATTGCCGCTGAGCTGGCCGTGGCGCCGGCCATCACCACCAGCGGCGAGCTGCGCTTCGACACCTGCGTGCTCAACCCGCCAAGTGGCTATGTGCTGGGCGATATCGAGCAGGGCAAGCGCTTTGTTTCCTCCCTGCTCGGCGGGGAAAACGTGCGTATCGAGGGCGACGCGCCCTGGCTGGAGCAGGCGCGCCTGCCGCTGGCCGGCGATGCTCAGCTGCGCATTCGTATCAGCACGGACGCCAATGGCGGCGCCGACGAATTGCTGATTCACCCGCGCAGCGTGGTGGCGCTCAATCCGCCGGCTAATGCGCAAGCAATCGAACACAGCCTGAGCGCAGCCGGGATCAGCGCCCTCGCCCTCGCCTGCCTGCTGTGCACCCGCGACCGAATGACCGACAGCGCTTTGCTGGCCACCGCCGAACAGCTTGGCGTGCCCCTGCGCTTCAGTGACGACCTGGCCCTGAGCGACGCGCACCGTCTGGTGGAAAGCGAAGGCCTGAGGCTGGCGATCGCCGAGCAACCCGTGGTTATCCACAGCCTCGGCCAGCCCCGTGGCCGGCTTACCGTGGTAGGCCTTGGACCCGGCGCCGCCGCCTTCACCGCGCCGGCGGTGAAGCGTGCCCTGGAAGAAGCCGAAGACGTGCTCGGCTACGAAACCTACGTGACCATGGCCGGCCCGTTCCGCCCGGACCAAGTGCTGCACAACAGCGACAACCGCGAAGAAATCGCGCGCTCACGCCACGCCTTCGAATTGGCCGCGAGCGGTCGCCGGGTGGTGGTGGTGTCGTCTGGCGATCCGGGCGTATTCGCCATGGCCGCCGCCGTGCTGGAAGCGCTTGAAGCCAGCAGTGACGCGCACTGGCATGCCGTTGAATTGCAGGTGTTGCCCGGCGTGTCCGCCTCGCTGGCCACCGCCGCGAAAGCCGGCGCGCCATTGGGTCATGATTTCTGCATGATCTCGCTCTCGGACAACCTCAAGCCGTGGGAGGTGATCGAGCTGCGACTAAAACACGCCACCCTCGCCGACCTGGCGCTGGCCTTCTACAACCCGATTTCCCGCGCCCGCCCTTGGCAGTTGGGCCGTGCGCTGGATGTGGTGCGCGAACAACGCAGCCCCGACACGGTGGTGGTGCTCGGCCGCGACATCGGCCGCCCCGCCGAAGCGCTGAGCGTGACCACACTCGGCGAGCTGACCCCGGAAATGGTCGACATGCGCACGATGGTTATCATCGGCTCCAGCACCACCCGCCGCTTCGCCAAGGCGGGCAGTGAGGTGGATTGGGTGTATACGCCGCGGTCGTATCCGGCTACTCGCTCTTCTTGAAGCGATAGAACAGGTTCGGCTCGCTCACTAGAAACAGATCGCCATTGCTGCCCATGGCCATGCCTTCGGCCTGGGGAATGTCGGCTTTCAGGCCCTGATTGCCGGCGCGCAGGTTGAGGCTGCTGAGCGGCTCGCCTTTCTGATCCAGCTCGATGACCATTTTTGATTCGTCCGAGAGCGCCCATAGGTGCTGGGTGCCCACGTCGTAATAGAGGCTGGACAGGTCGGTGAGAAACAGGCGCTTGTCGCGCTCGGGGTCAGTGCGCACTTGCAGGCGTAGCGGGCCGGGGGCGTGTTGCATAAAGCCGCTGACTTCGAAAATGCGCATCGGGTCGCGTTCTTTGGCGATGAACAGGCGCTGATTGGCCGAGTCGTACGCCAAACCCTCGAAGCCTTTGTTTTCTTCGCCGACGCTGCTGAGGTCGAGCTGGTGGGCGTTGATGGGATCGTTGATGTTGATAACCGTGGTGTCGGCGTTCACATGCACTTCGGTGAGCCGGCGTCGGCGTTCCTCGACGATCACGTACACGCCGGGGCGGATGTACTCGATGGCTTCCGGGTCTTTAAAACCTTCGAGGGGGATGCGTCGCAGCACGTCGCCTTCCAGCGACAGCTCAAGGAAATGCGGTCGTTGGTTGGTGACGCTGACCAGGGTGTTGCGCTCGGGGTCGAACGACAATGCGGACACATTGGTTTCGCTGCCAATGGTGCGACCTTCGATGTCGACGTAATAACCCGGCAGCCGTTGCGCGCTGGCGGGGTTTTCCGCTTGTTCAAGCTGAAACCAGACACGCTCGAAGTAACGGTTGTGCTGGGCCATTGCCGCAGTGCTGACCAGCGCCAAGGCCAAACAGCCCTGCACTGCTCGGGAAGCAAACAGGCCTTTCATTTCATGCTCCGCTCTAGCTGAAGTGCCGCCGAGTATGGCGGGCGGCTATTACAGGATGAGTTGTAATAGTTAACCGCAGGTTTCAGAGGCGAAGCGGGCCGAATAGTTCGTTGTGCGGGACGAAGCGGCTGTGGATAAGTGTTATCCACAGCCGCGTTCGGTTATTCCACGGTCACGCTTTTTGCCAGGTTACGCGGCTGATCGACGTCGGTGCCGCGCAGCACGGCCACGTAATACGAAAGCAATTGCAGCGGCACGGTGTAGAGGATGGGCGCCAGCGCATCGCAGATGTGCGGCATGTTCACCACGTGCGTGCCTTCGCCATTGCTCATGCCGGCCTGGCCATCGGCGAACACGATCAGCTCGCCGCCACGGGCGCGCACTTCCTGCAGGTTCGATTTGAGCTTTTCCAGCAGCTCGTTGTTAGGCGCTACGGTGACCACCGGCATGTCGCTGTCGACCAGCGCCAACGGGCCATGTTTGAGCTCGCCAGCCGGATAAGCCTCGGCGTGAATGTACGAAATTTCCTTGAGCTTCAAGGCACCTTCCATCGCCACTGGGTATTGCGCGCCACGGCCGAGGAAAAGGGCATGGTGTTTTTCGGCGAACAGTTCGGAGATTTTCTCCACCGTGGCGTCCATGGCCAAGGCTTCACCGAGGCGGGTTGGCAAGCGGCGCAGGTCGTCCACCAGGCCGGCTTCGACACCGGGCGCCAGGGTGCCGCGAACTTGGCCAAGGGAGAGCGTCAGCAGCATCAGCGCAACCAACTGGGTGGTGAACGCCTTGGTGGAGGCGACGCCGATTTCCGGGCCGGCTTGGGTTAGCAGCGTCAGGTCGGACTCGCGCACCAGGGAGCTGATGCCCACGTTGCAGATGGCCAGGCTCGCCAGGTACCCACCCGCATCTGACGGTTTGGCTTTGCCGTTGCGCAGGGCGGCCAGGGTGTCTGCGGTTTCACCGGATTGCGAAATGCTGACGAACAACGTTCCCGGCTGCACCACCACTTTGCGATAACGGAATTCGCTGGCGACTTCGACCTGGCACGGGATGCCGGCAAACTCTTCTAGCCAGTAACGGGCAACCATGCCGGCGTGATAACTGGTGCCGCAGGCGACAATCTGTACGTTTTGAACCTTGGCAAACAACTCGGCGGCTTGCGGGCCAAACGCCTGGACCAGTACGTGATCGGTGCCCAGACGACCTTCGAGGGTGCGTTGCACCACCACCGGTTGTTCGTGAATTTCCTTGAGCATGAAGTGGCGGTAAGCGCCTTTGTCGGCCGCTTCGGCGCCTTCGTGGTACTGCACGCTCTCGCGCACCACGGGCTCGCCGGCGACGTTCCAGATGTGCACGCTGTCGCGGTGGATTTCAGCGATGTCGCCTTCTTCCAGGTACATAAAACGGTCGGTGACCTGGCGCAGTGCCAATTGGTCGGACGCCAGGAAGTTCTCGCCCAGGCCAAGGCCGATCACCAGCGGGCTGCCGCTGCGGGCGGCTAGCAGACGGTCGGGTTGCATGGCGCTGATCACGGCCAGGCCATAGGCGCCGTGCAGGTCTTTAACGGTGGCTTTGAGCGCCACGGTGAGGTCGCCCAGCGCTTTCAATTTGTGGTCGAGCAGATGGACGATGACTTCGGTGTCGGTGTCCGAGGTGAACACATAACCCAGTTCCTGCAGCTGTTTGCGCAGCGCTTCGTGGTTTTCGATGATGCCGTTGTGCACCACGGCCAGGTCATTGCCGGAGAAGTGCGGGTGGGCGTTGCGCTCGCTCGGCGCACCGTGTGTGGCCCAGCGAGTGTGAGCAATGCCGAGACGACCCGCGAGCGGTTCGACGGCCAGCGCCTGTTCCAGCTCGCCAACTTTACCGACGCGGCGACGGCGCTCAAGCAGGTTGTCGTTACTGAAAACCGCCAGCCCGGCGCTGTCGTAGCCGCGGTATTCCAGACGTTTCAGGCCTTCCACCAGAATGGCGGTGATGTTGCGTTCAGCCACTGCGCCGACGATGCCACACATACATTTCTCCTTAAGCTTGCAACGCCGCGCAGATCACATTGACCCCACGCGCGCTGATGGATGCGCGCGTCTCACTGTCGAGGCGGTCATCGGTGATGAGGGTTTGGATGCTGCTCCAGGGCAGTTCCAGGTTGGGAATCTTGCGGCCGATTTTATCGGACTCGACCATGACGATGACCTCACGGGCCACCTCAGCCATCACGCGGCTAAGACCGAGCAGTTCGTTGAATGTGGTGGTGCCGCGCGCGAGGTCGATGCCGTCGGCGCCGATAAACAATTGGTCGAAATCGTAGGAACGCAGCACCTGTTCGGCGACCTGACCCTGGAACGACTCGGAGTGCGGGTCCCAGGTGCCGCCGGTCATCAGCAACACGGGTTCGTGCTCAAGCTCGCTAAGGGCGCGGGCGACGTTCAGGGAATTGGTCATAACCACCAGGCCGGGCTTATGACCGAGCTGGGGAATCATGGCGGCGGTGGTGGTGCCACTGTCGATGATGATGCGCGCGTGTTCTTTGATACAGGCGACGCCGGCGCGGGCGATGGCGTGTTTGTACTGGGAAACGGGCTGCGCGCTGTCGGCAATCAATTCCTGCGGCATGGGGATCGCGCCACCGTAGCGGCGCAGCAGCAAACCGTTGCTTTCAAGGGCCGCGAGGTCTTTGCGAATGGTGACTTCGGACGTGCTGAACGCTTTGGACAGCTCATCGACACTCACCTCGCCGTGCTCGGAAAGCAGGGAGAGGATGGTGTGGCGACGTTGCGGTGTGTTGCGTTTGGACATGCGTTAAGTTTCGGTTCGAAAGATAAGTGCTCGAATCAAAACAAAACGAAGGTTTTGCGTCAAGCAAAGGATAAAACAAGCATCCAATTTCTTGTGCTGCAGCCAGGTTCTTCAGTCCTCAGGTCCGAGCTCGTCTCGAAATACTGGATTCCCGCTTTCGCGGGAATGACGGGTAGCGGGCCGGAGTCTTTCGTCATCCCCGCGAAGGCGGGGATCCACGGACCGGCGTTATTTCTTGGTAGGTCGCTTCCAGCCTTCGATGTTGCGCTGCTTGGCGCGGCCGACGCCGAGGGTTTCGGCAGGAATGTCGGCGGTGATCACGGAGCCGGCGCCAGTGGTGGCGCCATCGCCCAGCGTGACGGGCGCCACGAGTGCGCTGTTCGAGCCAATGAACACGTCGGCGCCCAACACGGTGCGGTGCTTGTTGGCGCCGTCGTAGTTGCAGGTGATGGTGCCGGCGCCAATGTTGGTGCGGGCGCCGATTTCAGCGTCGCCCAGGTAACTCAGGTGGCCGGCTTTGGCGCCTTCGCCCAGCATTGCATTCTTAAGCTCGACGAAGTTACCCACATGGGCCTTGGCACCTAGCACCGAGCCGGGACGCAGACGGGCAAACGGGCCGCAGTCGGCGCCTTCGCCCATCTCGGCACCTTCCAAATGGCTGTTGGCTTTGACAATCGCGCCGTTGCGCAGCGTGCTGTTTTTGATCACGCAGTTGGGGCCGATCTGCACGTTGTCTTCAATAACGACGCGGCCTTCGAGGATGACGTTGATGTCGATGAGCACGTCGCGGCCGACGGTGACTTCGCCGCGAACGTCGAAACGAGCCGGGTCGATCAGCGTGACGCCCTGGGCCATCAGACGGCGGGCGGCACGGTATTGATAGTGGCGCTCCAGTTGAGCCAGCTGGATGCGGTCGTTAGCGCCGAGTACTTCCATCTCGTCGGTGGCTTGCTCGGTGGCGACCACCAGCCCATCGGCGACGGCCATGGCGATTACGTCGGTGAGGTAGTACTCGCCTTGGGCGTTGCTGTTGGACAGCCGACCCAGCCACTCGGCCAAGCGCTTGCCGGGTACGGCGAGAATGCCGGTGTTGCCTTCGCGAATGGCGCGTTGGGCGTCGTTGGCGTCTTTGTGTTCAACGATGGCCTGCACGCTGCCCTGCGCGTTGCGCACGATACGGCCGTAGCCGGTGGGGTCGGCGAGCTCAACGGTGAGCAGGCCCAGTTGTTGATCGGTGACCAATGCCAGCAGGCGCTGCAAGGTTTGCTCTTCAATCAACGGTACGTCGCCGTAGAGAATCAGCACCTTCTCAGCGCTCAGTTTGGGCAGCGCCTGGGCCACGGCGTGGCCGGTGCCTAGTTGTTCGGCTTGCAGCACGAAGGAGAGGTCGGCAGCGGCCAGCTGCTCGCGAACCTTGTCGGCGCCATGGCCAATCACCACTTGCAGGCTGCTGGGCTGCAGCTGGCGGGCGGTGTCGATAACGTGTCCGAGCATGGATTTACCGGCGATGGGGTGCAGCACTTTCGGCAATGCCGAACGCATGCGGGTGCCTTGGCCGGCGGCGAGGATGACGATATCGAGTGACATGGGGCGGGGTCCTGAGCAGGTTGAAAATGGGTTCGGCGAACGGGGTGTTCAGCGAGAAGTGCGCAAGAACTATCAGTAGCGATGAGCGTGCCCGGTAGGGCGAAAAAGCCTATTTCAGAAAAAGAAAAAGGGTAGCCAAGGCTACCCTTTTACTCGATCGCGATGAAGCGCTGCGGGGTTAGCCGCCGAACTTCTTGCGAATTTGCTGAACGGTGCGCAGCTGGGCTGCAGCCTCGGCCAGACGGGCAGCGGCGGAACCGTAGTCGAATTCCGCGCCTTTCTCATGCAACGCTTTCTCAGCGGCCTTAACGGCCTCTTGAGCGGAAGCTTCATCCAGGTCGTCTGCACGTTGCACGGTGTCGGCCAAAACCTTAACCATGTTCGGTTGCACTTCCAGGAAACCACCGGAGATGTAGAACACCTCGGTGTCGCCGCCTTGCTTGATCAGGCGAATCGGGCCCGGCTTCAAAGCAGTGATCAGCGGGGCGTGACCCATGGCGATACCAAGATCACCCAAGAGACCGCTCGCAACCACCATCTCCACCAGACCGGAGAAGATTTCGCCTTCTGCGCTGACGATATCGCAATGGACTGTCATAGCCATTTGCTTGCCTCAACCTGATTAGCGCCCGTTTCCGGGCGCTGGGATTACAGTTTCTTGGCTTTCTCGATAGCTTCTTCGATGCTGCCGACCATGTAGAACGCTTGTTCTGGCAGGTGGTCGTAGTCACCGTTGAGGATGCCTTTGAAGCCAGCAATGGTGTCTTTCAGGGAAACGTATTTGCCCGAAGCACCGGTGAAGACTTCAGCCACGAAGAACGGCTGCGACAAGAAGCGCTGAATCTTACGAGCGCGGGATACCAACTGCTTGTCGGTTTCCGACAGCTCGTCCATACCCAGGATCGCGATGATGTCTTTCAGCTCTTTGTAGCGCTGCAGAACGTACTGAACGCCGCGAGCGGTGTCGTAGTGGTCCTGGCCGATTACGTTCGGATCCAGCTGGCGCGAAGTCGAGTCGAGCGGGTCGACCGCTGGGTAGATACCCAGGGAGGCGATGTCACGGGACAGAACGACGGTGGCGTCCAAGTGGGCGAAGGTCGTCGCTGGCGACGGGTCGGTCAAGTCGTCCGCTGGTACGTATACCGCTTGGATCGAGGTGATCGAACCTTGCTTGGTCGAAGTAATACGTTCTTGCAGAACGCCCATCTCTTCGGCCAGGGTCGGTTGGTAACCTACTGCAGAAGGCATACGGCCCAGCAGTGCGGATACTTCGGTACCGGCGAGGGTGTAACGGTAGATGTTGTCGACGAACAGCAGAACGTCGTTACCTTCGTCACGGAATTTCTCGGCCATGGTCAGACCGGTCAACGCTACGCGCAGACGGTTGCCTGGTGGCTCGTTCATCTGACCGTAGACCAAGGCTACTTTGTCGAGAACGTTGGAGTCCTTCATCTCGTGGTAGAAGTCGTTACCCTCACGAGTACGCTCACCCACACCAGCAAACACGGAATAACCGCTGTGCTCGATGGCGATGTTACGGATCAGCTCCATCATGTTTACGGTTTTACCAACACCGGCACCACCGAACAGACCGACCTTACCGCCTTTGGCAAACGGGCAAACCAGGTCGATAACCTTGATGCCGGTTTCCAGAAGGTCGTTGCCGCCAGCTTGTTCCGCGAAGGAAGGAGCCGGGCGGTGAATGCCCCAGCGCTCTTCTTCGCCGATCGGGCCGGCTTCGTCGATTGGGTTGCCCAGTACGTCCATGATGCGGCCCAGGGTCGCTTTACCGACCGGTACCGAAATGGCTGCGCCAGTGTTGTTGACGTCCAGACCGCGCTTCAAGCCTTCGGTCGAGCCCATCGCAATGGTACGAACCACGCCGTCGCCCAGCTGCTGCTGAACTTCGAGGGTGGTTTCGGCGCCTTGAACTTTCAAGGCGTCGTAGATGCTCGGAACCTGATCACGTGGGAATTCCACGTCAATCACGGCGCCGATGATTTGTACGATACGTCCGCTACTCATAGCTGGATCCTCTGAATATTTGAACCGGTATCAAACCGCGGCAGCGCCGCCAACGATTTCCGAGATCTCTTGGGTGATCGCCGCCTGACGTGCCTTGTTGTAGATCAGCTGCAAATCGCTGATCAGATCACCGGCGTTGTCAGTCGCATTCTTCATCGCGATCATCCGGGCCGCTTGTTCAGCAGCGTTGTTCTCGACCACCGCCTGGTAAACCTGCGACTCCACGTAGCGCACCATCAGGCCGTCAAGCAGCTCTTTGGCGTCGGGTTCGTAGAGGTAATCCCAGTGATGCTTGAGATCTTGATCCGGATCGGCTTCCAGCGGAATCAACTGCTCCACTGTCGGCTTCTGCGTCATCGTGTTGACGAACTTGTTGGAAACCACGGACAGGCGATCAATACGGCCATCCAGGTAGGCATCCAGCATCACCTTGACGCTGCCGATCAGATCATTGATCGACGGCTCTTCGCCCAGGTGGCTGATTGCAGCGACGACGTTACCGCCGAAGTTGCGGAAAAACGCCGCACCCTTGCTGCCTACTACGCAGATATCGATCTCTACGCCGTTCTCGCGGTTTACCGCCATGTCCTTGACCAAGGCCTTGAACAGGTTGGTATTCAAGCCACCGCACAGACCACGGTCACTGCTCACTACGACATAACCGACGCGCTTAACTTCGCGGTTGATCATGAACGGGTGGCGGTATTCCGGGTTAGCGTTGGCCAGATGACCAATCACCTGGCGGATACGCTCCGCGTAAGGACGGCTGGCAGCCATGCGCATTTGTGCTTTGCGCATCTTGCTGACAGCGACCTTTTCCATGGCGCTGGTGATCTTTTGCGTGCTTTTGATGCTCGCAATCTTGCTGCGAATCTCTTTTGCGCCTGCCATGCAACACCTATATAGGTACACCTATCGGCTAGCAGGATGGGGGCCGCAGCCCCCATCGCACTTACCAGGTTTGGGTGGCTTTGAACTTCTCGATACCGGCTTTCATGCCTGCGTCGATTTCGTCGTTGAAGTCACCCTTCACGTTGATCTTGGCCATCAGATCGGCCAAGTCGCGGTTGAAGTAAGCAATCAGAGCCTGTTCAAAGCTGCCGATTTTCGCGATCTCGACGTCGACCAGGTAGCCACGCTCGGCGGCATACAGGGACAACGCCATGTCGGCGGTGGACATCGGCGCGTATTGCTTCTGCTTCATCAGCTCGGTAACACGCTGACCATGCTCAAGCTGCTTACGGGTGGCTTCGTCCAGGTCAGAAGCGAACTGGGCGAAAGCCGCCAATTCACGGTACTGAGCCAGAGCGGTACGGATACCACCGGAGAGCTTCTTGATGATCTTGGTCTGAGCAGCACCACCAACACGCGATACCGATACACCGGCGTTCACTGCCGGGCGGATGCCGGAGTTGAACATCGCCGATTCCAGGAAGATCTGACCGTCGGTGATGGAAATCACGTTGGTCGGAACGAACGCGGAAACGTCGCCAGCTTGGGTTTCGATGATCGGCAGAGCAGTCAGGGAACCGGTTTTGCCAGTTACGGCACCGTTGGTGAACTTCTCTACGTACTCTTCGGATACGCGGGATGCGCGCTCCAGCAGACGGCTGTGGAGATAGAACACGTCACCTGGGTAGGCTTCGCGGCCTGGCGGACGGCGCAGCAGCAGGGAGATTTGGCGATACGCCACAGCCTGCTTGGACAGATCGTCATAAACGATCAGCGCGTCTTCACCGCGGTCACGGAAGTATTCGCCCATGGTGCAGCCGGCGTACGGTGCAATGAATTGCAGCGCAGCGGATTCGGAAGCACTGGCCGCGACGATGATGGTGTTAGCCAACGCGCCGTTTTCTTCCAGTTTGCGAACCACGTTGGCGATGGTCGATTGCTTCTGACCGATCGCTACGTATACGCAACGGATGCCGCTGTTTTTCTGGTTGATGATGGCGTCGATGGCCAGAGCGGTTTTACCGATCTGACGGTCACCGATGATCAGCTCACGCTGACCGCGACCAACCGGGATCATGGCATCGACGGCCTTGTAGCCAGTTTGCACTGGCTGGTCGACCGATTTACGCCAGATCACGCCCGGTGCAACCTTTTCAACCGCGTCGGTAGCGACGTTGTTCAGCGGGCCTTTACCGTCGACAGGGTTACCCAGAGCATCGACTACGCGACCCAGCAGTTCCGGACCAACCGGAACTTCGAGGATGCGGCCGGTGCACTTGGCGCTCATGCCTTCAGCCAGCGACTGGTATTGACCCAGAACCACGGCGCCGACGGAGTCGCGCTCAAGGTTCATGGCCATGCCATAGACGCCGCCCGGGAACTCGATCATTTCACCGTACATAGCGTCGGCGAGACCGTGAATACGCACGATACCGTCGGAAACGCTGACGATGGTGCCTTCGTTGCGGGCTTGGGAGGCCACATCGAGCTTGTCGATGCGACCCTTGATGATTTCACTAATTTCGGAAGGATTGAGTTGCTGCATTGCTCTGCTGCCCCTTCAAACTCAAAGTTTCAATGCTTCGGCTAGTTTCGCGATTTTGCCGCGAACTGAGCCATCGATAACCAGGTCGCCGGCGCGGATTACGACGCCACCAATAAGGCTGGCATCCTCCGCAGCGTGCAGGCGCACTTCCCGGCCGAGCCGTGCACTGAGAACCTTGGCGAGTTTGTCTTGCTGTTCGTCGTTCAATGCAAAAGCACTGACCACATCCACATCGACCGATTTTTCCTGCTCGGCTTTCAACAGCTCGAACAATTCGGCGATTTGCGGCAGCAGCGCGAGACGATTGTTCTCGGCTAATACCTGGATGAAGTTCTGTACCTTGGCATCGAACTTGTCACCACACACCTCGATGAAGGCGGTGGCCTTGTCTGTACTCGTCAAACGCGGGGCCGTGAGCACGCGCTGTACGGTGGCGTCTTGCGACACCTCCGCAGCCAGGCCGAGCATGGCTGACCAATTGGCCAGTTGCTGGTGGGCCTGAGCGTACTCAAAAGCTGCCTTGGCGTAAGGTCGGGCCAACGTGGTCAGTTCTGCCATGATCGCGCCCTCGCTTAAATTTCGGCTGCCAGTTTGGAAACCAGCTCCGCATGCGCGTTTTGGTCGATAGTGGCGCCCAGAATCTTCTCAGCACCGCTGATCGCCAAGCCACCCAGTTGGGCACGCAGGGCGTCTTTGACGCTGTTCAGTTCCTGTTCGATCTCGGCCTGAGCCTGAGCCTTCAGGCGCTCACCTTCGACACGGGCCTGATCGCGAGCTTCGTCGACGATCTGGGTAGCGCGCTTTTTGGCTTGCTCAATGATTTCAGCTGCCTGGGTTTTGGCTTCGCGCAGTTGCTGACCCACTTTCTCGTGGGCGAGCTCCAAATCGCGAGCCGCACGGCTTGCAGCGTCCAGTCCATCAGCAATCTTCTTTTGACGCTCTTGCAAAGCCGCGATGACCGGAGGCCACACGTACTTCATGCAAAAGAGCACAAAGATGAAGAAGGCAACGGACTGGCCAATCAGGGTTGCATTAATGTTCACGCCAACACCTCGCTCGTTCGTTGTCCGTCAAACCAATCACTCAAAAATGAGTGATTAGCCTGCAAGTTGACCAACGAAGGGGTTCGCGAAGGTGAAGAACAGTGCGATACCAACACCGATCATGGTCACGGCGTCCAGCAGACCAGCGACGATGAACATTTTAACTTGCAGCATCGGAACCATTTCCGGTTGACGCGCAGCGCCTTCCAGGAATTTGCCGCCCAGCAGGCCGAAACCAATGGCGGTACCCAGGGCACCCAGGCCAATCAGCAGAGCTACGGCGATCGCGGTCAGACCAACTACAGTTTCCATCTTTCCTCCCGACTTTTTATGTCGTATTGGTTAGTTTTTAAGGTAAAGCGGTAAAGCAAACTTGCTCGCCCTTGCGGGCTGCGACCCCAGGCAGAGGCCGCTCACTGCCAGCGCTTGCGCGCTATCAGTGGTTGTCTTCGTGCGCCATCGACAGATAAACGATGGTGAGCATCATGAAGATGAACGCTTGCAGGGTGATGATCAGAATGTGGAACACCGCCCATGCCCACTGCAGCGCCACACCCAGGCCGCTCAGCCACAACAGACCACTGCCGAACATCACAGCGATCAAAATGAACACCAGCTCACCGGCGTACATGTTGCCGAACAACCGCAGTGCCAACGAAATAGGCTTGGCAATCAGGGTGACGAACTCCAGCAGGAAGTTAACCGGGATCAGAAGGATCTGAACGGCGATGTTCTTACTGCCGAATGGGTGCAGGGTCAGTTCACCGATGAAGCCACCGATGCCTTTGACTTTGATGCTGTAGTAAATAATCAGCGCGAACACCGAGAACGCCATGCCGAGGGTGGCATTCGGGTCAGTGGTGGATACAGCGCGGAAAGGAATGTGGTGATCGCCGGAGATCAGGATGGCCAGTTGTGGAATCCAGTCCACAGGCACCAGGTCGATGGCGTTCATCAGGAACACCCAGACGAAAATGGTCAGAGCCAGGGGCGCGATAACCTTGTTGCGGCCGTGGAAGCTGTCCTTAACGCTGGTGTCGACGAATTCGATCATCACTTCAACGAAGTTCTGCAAACCGCCAGGCTGGCCGGAGGTGGCTTTCTTTGCAGCCATGCGGAACAACAGGATGAAGATCAGACCCAAGGCTACGGACCAGCCCAGGGTGTCTACGTGAAAAGCCCAGAAGCCCATTTCTTTGGCTTCTTGTGCAGTGTGGGCAAAGCCCCAATCGCCGCTTGGCAGTTTCCCAAAGGTCAGGTTCTGCAAGTGGTGCTGGATGTAGCCCGAAGCGGTCTGTTCTGCCATGTGTGCCTCAAACGCCCTAAGGTCTCAAAAATCTTGTTGTAAGCAGGGGAGCGAACCAATTGACCAACTGGGTCAGAAGGAAAACGCCAAATACCGCCAGCGCATCCAGAGGTTTCACCCCTGCAAAGGTCAGTGCAAACAGCACTGCCGTCAGAATCAACTTGCCCGCTTCGCCGGCATAAAAAGACCGGACTATCGCTTGGGCTGCCCGGGCTCCGCTGAATCGGAAGGCCTTATGGGCAAAGTAAATATTCGGTAACCAGGCAATCAAACCGCCGAGCGCGCCAGAGTAACCACTTACCGCGCCGCGCCATTGCCACAAAACGACGGCTGCGATTAGCAATACGACGAGTTGAACCAACAACACGGGGAACACCGGCAAACGATGGAAGGGCAGGCGGTTGGGCGTGCGGGCATCCATCAACTGTCTCCGGCTTTCGGCCTCTGGTGTCTGTCGCTGTAAATCAACGACTTGGCATAGTTTGTGCCGACAAAATGCGCGCAGAGTATAGGGGGCGTTCCCCCCCTATTCAACTGCCCGGTAGTGATTTCCGACTACACGCTACATGACTAATTATGTCGGGAAAGGCTTCACTTGATGTGGGCCAATACGCCTTGTAACTCGTCTAACGAGTTGTAGCGGATGACCAACTGCCCCTTACCCTTCTGTCCATGCTTGATCTGCACCGGCGAGCCCAGCCGCTCTGCAAGGCGCTGTTCAAGCCGACTGATGTCAGGATCGGCTTTAGGAGCCGTAGTCGGTTTCTCTTTTGTGCTCATCCACTGACGAACCAGTGCCTCAGTTTGGCGCACGGTCAGCGCTCGTGCGACAACGTGTCGCGCCCCTTCAACCTGCTGTTCCGCCGGTAAACCGAGCAGCGCACGGGCGTGGCCCATTTCCAGATCGCCGTGGGAAAGCAAGGTTTTGATTTCTTCCGGAAGAGATATCAGGCGCAGCAGATTGGTGATGGTGACGCGTGACTTGCCGACCGCTTCAGCGACTTGCTGTTGGGTCAGTTGGAATTCTTGCTGCAACCGCTGCAAGGCTACGGCTTCTTCGATCGGGTTGAGGTCTTCGCGCTGGATGTTTTCGATCAGTGCCATGGCAATGGCCGCTTCATCCGGCACTTCGCGAACCATGGCCGGAATCTTGTCCAGTCCGGCTTGCTGGCTGGCACGCCAACGGCGTTCACCGGCGATGATTTCAAACCGGCCATTACCGATCGGGCGCACCACAATCGGTTGCATCACGCCCTGGGCGCGGATGGACTGCGCCAGCTCTTCGAGGGCAGTAGCGTCCATGTCACGGCGCGGTTGATATTTGCCGCGCTGAATCAGATCCAGTGGCACGTATTGCAGCTCACGGGTGTCGACGTGCGCGGCTTCTTCCTGCAAAGCATTAACGCTGGTACCACCCAGCAGGGCGTCCAGTCCGCGTCCGAGACCTCGTTTTTTGCTGGCCATGGATAATCCTTATGCTTTTGCGGTTCGGGTGGCGCTGCGCTGACGCCGGGACAATTCACCGGCCAGTGCCAAGTAGGCGAGGGCGCCACGGGATTGCTTGTCGTACGCCAAGGCCGGCATGCCAAAACTCGGCGCCTCGGCCAGGCGCACGTTGCGGGGAATAACGGTGTCGTAGAGCTGGTCGCCGAAATGCGCTTTTAGCTGGGCGGACACATCGTTGGTGAGGCTGATGCGCGGGTCGTACATGGTGCGCAGCAGACCTTCGATTTTCAGCGAAGGGTTAAGCAGCTTGCCGATGCGCTGGATCGAGTTGACGAGATCTGTCAGCCCTTCGAGGGCGTAGTACTCGCATTGCATCGGAATGATCACGCCGTCGGCGGCCACCAAGGCGTTGACCGTCAGCATGGACAGTGAAGGCGGGCAGTCGATGAGGATGTAATCGTAATTTTCGCGGATCGGTGCCAGCGCTTCGCGTAGCCGGTGTTCCTTGGCCGGCATATGCAGCAACGCCACCTCGGCGGCGGTCAGGTCGCGGTTCGCCGGAAGCAGCTGATAACCACCGTGCTCGGAAAACTGCATGGCTTGCGCCAAGTCGCATTCGCCAATGAGCACGTCATACACCGAGTGCTCCAGCGCCAACTTATCCACACCGCTGCCGGTGGTGGCATTGCCCTGTGGATCCAAGTCGATGAGCAGCACACGGCGCTTGGTCGCCACCAGCGATGCAGCGAGGTTGATGCACGTGGTGGTTTTGGCCACACCGCCTTTCTGGTTGGCGATGGCGATTACTTTAGCCATGGTCAGCGTCGGTCCCGATCATATGATGCGGCGCAGTATCAACAGATGCCGTTGACCTTGGCAACCGGGAACCTTGAGCACGTGCGTTGCAGCCAATTTAAAGTCGGCGGGCAGCGCTTGCAGCTCGTCGTCGGGGTGCACGCCTTTCATGGCCAACCAGCGCGTTTCGGTGTCGCCTAGATGCCGAGTCCACTCTGAAAAATCCTGCAGCGAACTGAATGCGCGTGAGCAGATTCCGGAAAATGCCTGGGCGGGAGTGAATGCCTCGACCCGGCTGTGGATAACTTCCAGGTTCGACAGTTTGAGCTCGAGCTTCACCTGCGTGAGAAACCGCGTTTTCTTGCCGTTGGAATCCAACAACGTGAATTGGCGCTCTGGGAACATGATCGCCAACGGAATGCCCGGCATTCCACCGCCGCTGCCGACGTCCAGCCACGACGTTCCGCCCTCGGCGACAAAGGGCACCACGCTCAGGCTGTCGAGCAGATGGCGGGAAACCATTTCGTCCGGGTCACGCACGGCGGTGAGGTTGTAGGCCTTGTTCCACTTAATCAGCAAAGCGAGATAGCCCAACAGATGGGCGTGTTGCTGTTCGGTCAGTGCAACGCCCAGCTCGGCGGCGCCACGGGACAATTCTTCAGCATGTTGCGCAGTAACCGATGACATCAGGCGCTCTGCTCCAGCTCACGACCAGCACTGCGCTTTTTCAAGTTGATCATCAACAGGGAAATCGCCGCCGGCGTTACGCCTGGAATTCGCGAGGCCTGGCCCAGCGTTTCCGGGCGACCTTGGCTGAGCTTGCTCTGAATTTCTTTAGAAAGACCGGCAATGGCGGTGTAGTCGATATCCGCTGGCAGCTTGGTGTTTTCGCTGGCACGCAGGCGGGCAATTTCGTCTTGCTGACGGTCGATGTAGCCGGCGTACTTGGTTTTGATTTCCACCTGCTCAGCAACCTGCGGATCGTCGTGGCCGGGGCCGGTTACGACGATCAAGCCGGCGTAGTCCACTTCAGGACGGGTCAGCAGGCTCATCAGGTTGTATTCGTGGGTCAGCGGCGTACCGAAGCGCGCGGCAATCGCATCGCCCTGCGGCGTGTTCGGGCGCACCCACGTGCTCTTCAGCCGTTGCTCCTCGCGCTCAATGCCTTCGCGCTTGGCGCAGAACGCCGCCCAGCGACGGTCGTCGACTAGGCCCAGCTCACGGCCTTTTTCGGTGAGGCGCAGGTCGGCGTTGTCTTCGCGCAAGATCAGGCGGTACTCGGCACGGGAGGTGAACATGCGGTACGGCTCTTGGGTGCCGAGGGTGATGAGGTCGTCGACCAACACGCCGATGTAGGCCTCGTCACGGCGCGGGCACCAACTGTCTTTGCCTTGCGCACGCAATGCAGCGTTGGCGCCGGCCAACAGGCCCTGGGCGCCGGCTTCTTCGTAACCGGTGGTGCCGTTGATCTGACCGGCAAAAAACAGCCCGGCAATCACTTTGGTTTCGAGGCTGTATTTCAAATCGCGCGGATCGAAGTAGTCGTACTCAATGGCGTAACCCGGGCGAACGATATGGGCGTTTTCCATGCCGCGGATCGAACGCACCAGCTCCAGCTGCACGTCAAACGGCAGCGAGGTCGAAATGCCGTTGGGATACAGCTCGTGGGTGTTCAGGCCTTCAGGCTCGATAAACACCTGGTGGCTGTCCTTGTCGGCAAAGCGGTGAATTTTGTCTTCAATCGACGGGCAGTAGCGTGGACCGATGCCTTCGATCACACCGGAATACATCGGCGACCGGTTGAGGTTAGCGGCAATGATTTCGTGGGTGCGGGCGTTGGTGTGAGTAATCCAGCAGCTCACCTGGCGTGGGTGCTGTTCCTTGTTGCCGAGGAACGACATCACCGGAATGGGCGTGTCGCCTGGCTGTTCGGTCATCACCGAGAAGTCGACGGAGCGGCCATCAATGCGTGGCGGCGTGCCGGTTTTCAGGCGACCGACCCGCAACGGGTGTTCGCGTAAACGTTGGGCCAGCGCGATTGAAGGCGGGTCGCCTGCACGGCCACCGGAGTGATTCTGCAAGCCGATGTGGATAAGTCCGCCGAGAAAGGTGCCCGTGGTCAGCACCACCGATTCAGCGAAGAAGCGCAGGCCCATCTGCGTAACAACGCCGCGAACTTGGTCTTGCTCGACGATCAGGTCGTCACAGGACTGTTGGAATATCCACAGATTGGGCTGGTTTTCCAGGGTTTCGCGAATCGCTGCTTTGTACAGCA
The DNA here is from genome assembly GCF_979254655.1 of Pseudomonas sp. AC229. Classification (NCBI taxonomy): domain Bacteria; kingdom Pseudomonadati; phylum Pseudomonadota; class Gammaproteobacteria; order Pseudomonadales; family Pseudomonadaceae; genus Pseudomonas; species Pseudomonas sp. AC229. Next base: position 137,630 of record NZ_CEEDHK010000006.1, on the reverse strand, counting down.
TGCGGTCGGCTTGGGCGCGGGTGGCACGTACGGCTGGGCCTTTGCGGCTGTTGAGTACACGGAACTGAATGCCGCCTTTGTCGGTGGCTTCAGCCATGGCGCCGCCCAGTGCGTCGATTTCTTTCACCAGATGGCTCTTGCCGATGCCACCTATCGCCGGATTGCAGCTCATGTGTCCGAGCGTGTCGACGTTGTGGCTGAGCAGCAAGGTTTTGACGCCCATCCGTGCCGCGGCGAGCGCTGCTTCAGTGCCGGCATGGCCGCCGCCAATAACGATGACATCAAAACGGGAAGGGAAATCCACCACGCACCTCGTGCCTGTTGAGAATTGGAGAGGCTTTTAACTGACCCGAAAAGGGGAAAAGCGGAAAGCCGGCAAGTATAGGGATTTACCCGAACTGAAAGAAGCCTTTTGAACAAAAAATAGCCAACCTTCTGCCCTGCGCCGGCGAGCCGTACCGAGGCTGTTAATAAATAAGGAGAGAAGAGAATTTTTTTAAAGCTTTGTTTTTATGTTTATTACTTATGCAGCTATTTTCTGTGGATAGAACGCTGGAAGCCACGCGTAGCAGGGTGTACAGAAATGTATAAGGCTGTGGCCAGGTAGGCGGGAGGGCTTTGGATAACGGCCTTAAACCTGTGGATGGAAGGGCAAGTTGTGCACAGGGCGATTCATCCCCAGCTTTGCCCCCTGCTTATCGACTGGGCTTAGGGGCGCTTATGCACAGGGTTTAAATAGGGGCTGTGGTTAACCCATCGCGCATAAAAAAGCCCTGTCGACGTGGGTACGTGAACAGGGCTGGTTGGAACGGTCGCGTTTATTTGCCGATGCAGAAGCTCGAGAAGATTCGTCCTAACAAGTCGTCGGAACTGAACGCGCCGGTGATTTCTCCCAATGCCTGTTGGGCAATGCGCAGGTCTTCAGCCAGCAACTCGCCTGCGCCGGCCAGGTTCAGCTGCGCGTAACCGTGTTCCAGTGATTGGCTGGCATGCTGCAGCGCCTCCAAGTGACGGCGCCGGGCGCTGAAGCTGCTTTCAGCGGTCTGCTCGTAGCCCATGCACGCTTTGAGATGATCGCGCAGCAGCTCCAGGCCTTCTGCCGAGCGAGCGGACAGGTTGATGGTGACATGGCCGTCCTCGCTGACCTCAAGTCCGATCGCGTCACCCGACAGGTCGGTTTTGTTGCGAATTAACGTGACCTTGGCAGGATCCGGCCTAGCGCTAAGAAATTCCGGCCAGAGCGCAAATGGGTCTGCCGCCTCGCGTGAAGTGGCATCCACCACCAACAGCACGCGGTCCGCTTCGCCAATCGCTTTTAGCGCGCGTTCTACACCTATTTTTTCTACTTGGTCATCGGTGTCACGCAAACCCGCCGTGTCGACGACATGCAGTGGCATACCGTCGATGTGGATATGTTCGCGCAGCACATCGCGGGTGGTGCCGGCGATTTCCGTAACGATCGCTGCCTCCCGACCAGCCAGAGCGTTTAGCAGGCTGGATTTGCCCGCATTGGGGCGACCCGCGATCACCACCGTCATTCCGTCACGCAGCAACGCGCCCTGGTTGGCCTCGCGCTGGACAGCGGTCAAATCGCTGCGCACCTCGTTGAGCATGCTCAGTACATGGCCGTCGGCAAGAAAGTCGATTTCCTCTTCGGGAAAGTCGATCGCGGCTTCTACATAAATACGCAGAGCAATCAGGCGCTCGGTCAGACCATGAACCCGACGTGAGAACTCGCCCTGCAAGGATCGTAGGGCATTGCGCGCCGCTTGCTCGGAGCTGGCCTCAATCAGGTCGGCAATGGCTTCTGCCTGGGCCAGATCAAGCTTGTCGTTGAGAAAGGCGCGTTCGCTGAATTCGCCGGGTCTGGCCAGACGGGCACCTAGTTGGAGGCAGCGACGCAACAGCAGGTCCAGCACCACAGGACCGCCATGCCCCTGCAATTCAAGAACGTCCTCGCCGGTGAAGGAGTTCGGACCGGGGAAGTACAGGGCCAAGCCTTCGTCCAGTACCTGATCTTGCTCACCGTGAAACGCTCCGTAATGGGCATAGCGCGGCTTGAGGGTGCGCTGGGCGATGGCTTCGGCAATGGCTTGGGCGCGCGGACCGGAAACGCGGACGATCCCCACTCCGGCACGGCCCTGGGCGGTGGCAACGGCGGCGATGGTTTCTCGTGCAGTGTTCATGGCGCGGTTCTCATGATTGAGCCCTCATGGCCGGAGGGCAGATAGCAAAACGCCCCGCCACGTATTGCTCGGGCGGGGCGCTGTTTCAGCTTAGCAAGCCAGACTTAGGCGTTGGCCGTCTTGGCTGCGGCTTCGATCTTGCGAGTGATGTACCACTGCTGGGCGATGGACAGGCAGTTGTTGACGACCCAGTACAGCACCAGACCAGCCGGGAACCACAGGAAGAAGAAGGTGAAGATGATCGGCATCATTTTCATCACCTTGGCCTGCATCGGATCTGGCGGCGCGGGGTTCAGCTGCTGCTGGATGAACATGGTGGCGCCCATGATCAACGGCAGAATAAAGAACGGGTCTTTGATCGACAGGTCGGTGATCCAAAACATCCAGGGTGCCTGACGCATCTCGACGCTTTCCAGCAGCACCCAATACAAGGCCAGGAAGACCGGCATCTGCACCAGAATCGGCAGGCAACCGCCCAAGGGGTTGATCTTCTCTTTCTTGTACAGCTCCATCATGGCTTGCGACATTTTCTGCCGGTCATCGCCATGCTGCTCTTTCAAGGCCGCCAGTTTCGGTGCTACGGCGCGCATGCGGGCCATCGATTTGTAGCTGGCAGCGGAAAGCGGGAAGAACAGGCCCTTGATCAGCATCGTCAGCACGATGATCGACCAGCCCCAGTTACCCAGAATGCTGTGGATATGTTGCAGCAACCAGAAAATCGGCTGGGCAATGAACCACAGGATGCCGTAATCGACGGTCAGCTCCAGCCCCGGCGCGAGCGAGCCAAGGTGCTTCTGGATTTTCGGACCGGCATACAGGATTGCCGACACTTCACCTTTGCTGCCCGGCGCTACGCTGACGCTTGGGGTGGTAAAGCCAACAATGTAGCGGCCCTGGGAATCTTTACGGGTTTGCACACTGTTGTCGTTGTCCTGGCTTGGAATCCAGGCAGTCACGAAATAGTGCTGCAACCAGGCAACCCAGCCGCCTTTTACGGTTTCTTTGGCAGGCGCCTTGTCGATATCGCTCATCGACACTTTTTTGTAGGCCGAATCGTGAGTGGCCATTGCCGCGCCGAGGTAGGTCGCGGTGCTGGTGGCAGCAGTTTTCGACGGGTCGTCACTGTTGTCGCGTTTGAGCTGCGCATACATGTTGCCAGCCCAGGCTTCAGCGCTCTGGTTGTCGATCAGGTAACGCACATCAACCTGGTACGACGACGGATCGACGCAACCGGGTTTCTTCAGCTCTTGTTCTTTAACCGAGCATTCAGGGTTCAAACCGCGTTTGAAGCTGAAGCGTTTGATGTAATTGACGCCGCCTTGGCTGAAGGTCAGATCGACCGTCAGGCTATTTTGGCCGTCCGCCAGTTGGTAGCTTTTCTGAGCGCTCTGCCAAACGGCACGGCCGTTAGCCGAGTCCGGCGCATTCGCGCCGATCAGCCCGCTTTGTGCCAGGTAGGTGCGCTCGTTGCCGTTGTCAAATAACTGGAACGGCACGTCCGGACGATCTTGACGGCGCGGGTATTGCGGCAGCGTCAGTTGGACGATATCGCCACCACTTGGATCGATGGCCAGTTCAAGCACGTCTGTCTTAACGCGGATCAGGTCTTTGCTCGCCTGAGGGGCGGCGGCAACGGCTTCCGGTTGGCTGGACGGGGCGCTTGGAACGTCACTGTTGGCGGTGTTGTTAGCAGCAGGAACGTCGGGAAGCGCAGCAGTGTTGCTGGTCGCAGCGGCTGTGTTCGCAGTCGGCAAGGACGTTTGTCCGTAGTCTTCGTTCCACTTGAGAACCATGACGTAGGACACGATTGCGAGCGCGGCGATCAGGATCGAGCGTTTAATATCCATGATTACTCGGCCATCGAAGGGGGTCGGGAAATGGGAGCGCCTGGAACCGGATCGTAACCGCCGGGATTCCACGGGTGACAACGGCCAAGCCGACGCAGAGTCAGCCAGCCACCGCGCATAAAACCATGGTGTTCAATGGCTTCATACGCGTAGCAGGAACAGCTGGGGTAGAAACGACAGTGACTGGCCATCAAAGGGCTGATGGCGTAGCGATAAACCTGAATGGACGCGAGGGCCAGTTTACGCATGGGGACTGTCGGTAACCCCTGATTGCGGGATAGCTTCCGGGCTCGGCTTGCTGCGTGCCAAGCGTTTCCAGAGTTTGCCGAACTGGTTTGCCAATTCAGTGTTCTCCAGATCACCTAGGCCTTTACGCGCGACAACCACGATATCCCAGCCAACCAGATTGTCCTGGTTGAGGCGGAATGAATCGCGGATGACGCGTTTGAGGCGGTTGCGTTCAACAGAGAGCTTGACGCTCTTCTTACCGATGACCAGACCCAGGCGGGGATGATCAAGATCGTTGTTGCGCGCTAGAAGCAGGACGTTTTTACCCGGAACCTTACCGCTGGGGGAGTCGAAGACTGTCTTGAATTGTCGAGGGGTTAGCAGGCGCTTTTCCCGACTGAAGTCTTGACTCACCACCGATGCCGAATTATCAGACGGCCAGACGCTTACGGCCTTTGGCGCGACGACGGGACAGAACAGCACGGCCGTTCTTGGTAGCCATACGGGCACGGAAACCGTGGGTGCGAGCGCGCTTGATAGTGCTGGGTTGGAAAGTGCGTTTCATGGTGCGTTACCTGGGTGGTCGACAACGGGCCGGAATGGCCCCCGTTTTAAGAGACCGGCGATTCTAGAGAAACCAGGCGGTCAGGTCAATTTCCAACCAGCATTTCTCTGATGGAAAGCGCGTAGATAAAGAATATTAAGAAGAGAGATTTAAATCTTTTTTAAAATGTTAACTACTCTTAGCAGCTGAGATTCTGTGGATAAAGTGCTGCGCCTATTGCTACGCCTGGCTTACAGCCAATGATAAGCCTGTCCAGAAGGCGTGTGTAGGCTGTACCAGAGCTGCGTATAAGCTGGGGATGAAAGGCGTTTTTATCCACAGCCGAGTTATGCACGGCTTTTTCCTACGGGTTGTCCCACGGCCTCCTGGCTAGTTATCCACAGACTTTAGTGATTCGCCGCTTCGTCAGTAAAAACGGAGTAAGGCATTGATTTTACGCGTCGAAAACGTTCGTCTCGTGTGGATAAGTAGGTTGGGCTGCGGGTACAATGCACCCTGTTTTGGGCGTTGCAGCCTATTTGGCTAGGGGATGTTTGTGTCGGTGGAACTTTGGCAGCAGTGTGTAGAGCTTCTACGCGACGAGCTGCCCGCCCAGCAATTCAATACTTGGATTCGTCCACTGCAGGTTGAAGCCTCCAGCGATGAATTGCGCGTGTTCGCACCCAACCGGTTTGTGCTGGATTGGGTGAATGAAAAATACATGAGCCGCCTGTTGGAGCTGCTGAATGAGCGCAGCGAAGGCATGGCGCCGGCCATCTCCTTATTAATAGGCAGCAAACGCGCCGCGGTTCCGCGGGCCACCATGTCGTCCCCTGCACCTCAGCCTATCAGCGCGCCAATTGCCGCGCCGGTTCGTGAGGAAGCGATGGCAGCGGCTGTCAGCAGCGAGCCGTCGCGTGCGAGCTTCGACCCTATGGCTGGGGCCAGTTCGCAAACCGCCCCCGTTCGTAATGAACGCTCCGTTCAGGTTGAAGGCGCGCTCAAGCACACAAGCTATCTGAACCGCACCTTTACCTTTGAAAACTTCGTTGAGGGCAAGTCCAACCAACTGGCGCGCGCGGCGGCGTGGCAGGTCGCGGATAATCCGAAGCATGGTTACAACCCATTGTTTCTATATGGCGGCGTTGGTTTGGGTAAAACGCACTTGATGCATGCGGTGGGCAACCACCTATTAAAGAAGAACCCCAACGCCAAGGTCGTGTACCTGCATTCCGAGCGCTTTGTAGCCGATATGGTGAAAGCGCTGCAGCTGAATGCCATTAATGAATTCAAACGGTTCTACCGTTCCGTCGACGCGCTGCTAATCGACGACATTCAGTTCTTCGCAAAAAAAGAGCGCTCCCAAGAAGAATTCTTCCACACCTTCAACGCGCTTCTAGAAGGCGGCCAGCAGGTGATTCTCACGAGTGACCGTTACCCGAAAGAGATCGAGGGCCTGGAAGAGCGTTTGAAGTCGCGCTTTGGCTGGGGCTTGACGGTCGCGGTCGAGCCGCCGGAGTTGGAAACGCGCGTGGCGATTCTGATGAAAAAGGCGGATCAGGCCAAAGTGGACCTGCCGCACGACGCCGCCTTCTTCATCGCTCAACGCATCCGCTCCAACGTACGCGAACTCGAAGGTGCGCTGAAACGCGTAATCGCCCACGCCCACTTCATGGGCCGCGATATCACCATCGAGCTGATTCGCGAGTCCTTGAAGGATCTGTTGGCGCTGCAAGACAAACTCGTTAGCGTCGACAACATTCAGCGTACCGTCGCTGAATACTACAAGATCAAGATTTCCGATCTGCTGTCCAAGCGGCGCTCCCGTTCCGTGGCGCGACCTCGGCAGGTGGCTATGGCGCTGTCTAAAGAATTGACCAACCATAGCCTGCCGGAGATCGGCGACGCGTTCGGCGGTCGTGATCACACCACGGTATTGCACGCTTGCCGTAAGATTGCTGAACTTAGGGAATCCGACGCGGATATCCGCGAGGACTACAAGAATCTGCTGCGCACGCTGACCACCTGACCTATTACGCAGCCCACGAGGCAAAGGGACTAGACCATGCATTTCACTATTCAACGCGAAGCCCTGTTGAAACCGTTGCAACTGGTCGCTGGCGTGGTTGAACGCCGGCAGACATTGCCGGTGCTGTCTAACGTGTTGTTGGTTGTTGAAGGCCAGCAGCTTTCGCTGACAGGTACGGATCTCGAAGTCGAACTGGTTGGCCGTGTAACGCTGGAAGAGCCGGCAGAATCGGGTGAGATCACCGTTCCGGCGCGCAAGCTCATGGATATCTGCAAAAGCCTGCCTAACGATGCGTTGATCGATATCCGCGTCGATGAAACCAAACTGGTGGTCAAGGCCGGCCGTAGTCGCTTCACTCTTTCCACTCTTCCCGCCAACGACTTCCCGACCGTTGAAGAAGGCCCAGGCTCGTTCACCTTCACGCTTATTCAAAGCAAGCTGCGTCGCCTTATTGAGCGCACCAGTTTCGCGATGGCTCAGCAGGACGTTCGCTACTACTTGAACGGTATGCTGATCGAAGTACAAACCGGTGTGTTGCGTGCCGTGGCTACCGACGGCCACCGTCTCGCAATGTGCTCGATGGAAGCCGGTATCGAACAGGCTGACCGTCACCAAGTGATCGTTCCGCGCAAAGGCATTCTTGAATTGGCGCGCCTGCTTACCGAGCAAGACGGCACCGTCGATATCGTGTTGGGTCAGCATCACATCCGCGCGACAACGGGCGAGTTCACCTTCACCTCCAAGCTGGTGGACGGCAAGTTCCCTGACTACGAGCGCGTGCTGCCTAAAGGTGGCGACAAATTGGTACTGGGTGATCGCCAAGCCCTGCGTGAAGCATTCAGCCGTACTGCAATTCTCTCTAACGAAAAGTACCGCGGCATTCGTCTGCAGTTGGCTAACGGTCTACTGAAAATCCAGGCGAACAACCCTGAACAGGAAGAAGCGGAAGAAGAAGTGGCCGTTGATTACAACGGTGGCTCGCTGGAAATTGGCTTCAACGTGAGCTATCTGCTCGACGTGTTGGGCGTGATGACTACTGAGCAGGTTCGCCTGATTCTGTCTGATTCCAACAGCAGCGCACTTGTGCAAGAGTCTGGCAACGATGACTCGGCATACGTCGTTATGCCGATGCGCCTCTGACCTGAATCGAGTTTAGATGTCCCTCAGCCGCGTTACGGTCACCGCGGTGCGCAACTTGCACCCGGTGACACTCTCTCCTTCCCCCCGCATCAACATCCTTTCCGGCGCAAACGGCAGCGGTAAAACCAGCCTGCTCGAAGCCATTCACTTGCTTGGTTTGGCGCGCTCGTTTCGCAGTGCTCGGCTGTTGCCGGTTATTCAGTACGAGCAGGAAGCGTGCACCGTGTTTGGCCAGGTCGAACTGGCGGAAGGCGGTTCCAGCAACCTGGGCGTTTCACGCGACCGCCAGGGTGAGTTTCAGATTCGAATTGATGGGCAGAATGCGCGTAGCGCTGCTCAGCTTGCTGAAGCGCTACCGTTGCAATTGATCAATCCGGACAGTTTTCGTTTGCTTGAAGGTGCTCCGAAAATACGCCGTCAGTTCCTGGACTGGGGAGTGTTCCACGTGGAACCTCGCTTTATGCCCGCGTGGCAAAGGCTCCAGAAGGCCCTCCGGCAGCGGAACTCGTGGCTGCGGCATGGTACACTTGACGCCGCTTCGCAGGCGGCCTGGGACCGCGAGTTATGTGTCGCTGGCGACGAAATTGATACCTATCGGCGCAGCTACATACAGGCCCTGAAGCCGGTATTCGAGGAAGTGCTTCATGAGCTGGTAGAGCTTGAAGGACTGACGCTTAGTTATTACCGAGGTTGGGACAAAGACCGGGATTTGCAAACGGTGCTCAGCTCGACACTGCAGCGCGACCAGCAACTTGGCCATACCCAGGCGGGACCTCAGCGAGCCGACCTACGTTTGCGTCTAGGCGCTAATAACGCTGCTGAAATTTTGTCGCGAGGCCAACAGAAGTTAGTGGTTTGCGCCCTGCGAATTGCCCAAGGGCACTTGGTTAGTCAGGCACGTCGCGGCCAGTGCATTTATCTGGTGGATGATTTGCCGTCCGAACTGGATGAGCAGCACCGAAACGCGTTGTGCCGTTTATTAGAAGATTTGAACTGCCAGGTATTTATTACCTGTGTAGACCATGAATTGTTGCGGGGGAGCTGGCGCACGGATACGCCAGTTGCCATGTTCCACGTGGAACATGGCCGTATCACCCAGACCCACGACCATCGGGAGTGAAGGCATGAGCGAAAATCAAACGTACGATTCGTCCAGCATCAAAGTGCTGAAAGGCCTGGACGCCGTACGCAAGCGGCCCGGTATGTACATCGGCGACACCGATGACGGCAGCGGCCTGCACCATATGGTTTTTGAGGTGGTCGACAACTCCATCGACGAAGCCCTCGCCGGGCATTGCGACGATATCAGCATCATCATCCACCCAGACGAATCCATCACCGTTCGCGACAACGGCCGTGGCATCCCGGTTGATGTGCATAAAGAAGAAGGCGTATCGGCGGCTGAGGTCATCATGACCGTGCTGCACGCTGGCGGTAAGTTCGATGACAACTCGTACAAGGTTTCCGGCGGCCTCCATGGCGTGGGTGTTTCCGTTGTAAATGCCCTCTCCGAGCTGCTGCTGTTGACCGTTCGCCGTAGCGGCAAAGTATGGGAGCAAACCTACGTGCACGGCGTGCCGCAGGCCCCCATGCGCACCGTGGGCGACACCGATAAAACCGGTACCGAGATTCACTTCAAACCGTCCGCCGAGACGTTCCAGAACATTCACTTCAGCTGGGACATTCTCGCCAAGCGTCTGCGCGAGCTGTCGTTCCTGAACTCTGGCGTCGGCATCGTTCTCAAAGACGAGCGCAGCGGCAAGGAAGAGCTGTTCAAGTACGAAGGTGGTCTGCGTGCGTTTGTTGAGTATTTGAATACCAACAAAACCCCGGTCAACCAGGTGTTTCACTTCAACGTTCAACGTGACGATGGCGTGGGTGTTGAAGTGGCGTTGCAGTGGAACGACAGCTTTAACGAAAACCTGCTGTGCTTCACCAACAACATTCCGCAGCGCGACGGTGGTACTCACCTCGCCGGTTTCCGCTCGGCGCTGACCCGCAACCTGAACGCTTATATCGAACAGGAAGGTCTGGCCAAGAAGCACAAGATCGCCACCACGGGTGACGATGCTCGTGAAGGCCTGACCGCCATCATTTCGGTAAAAGTGCCGGATCCAAAATTCAGCTCGCAGACCAAAGACAAACTGGTTTCTTCCGAAGTGAAAACAGCGGTCGAGCAGGAGATGGGCAAATACTTCTCCGACTTCCTGCTGGAAAACCCGAACGAAGCCAAAGCAGTCGTCGGCAAAATGATCGACGCCGCGCGCGCGCGTGAAGCCGCTCGTAAGGCACGCGAAATGACCCGCCGTAAGGGCGCGTTGGACATCGCCGGTTTGCCGGGCAAGCTGGCGGACTGCCAAGAGAAAGACCCTGCCCTCTCCGAACTTTACCTAGTGGAAGGGGACTCTGCTGGCGGCTCCGCCAAGCAGGGACGTAACCGTAAGACTCAAGCGATTTTGCCGCTCAAGGGCAAGATTCTGAACGTGGAACGTGCGCGTTTTGACCGCATGATTTCGTCGCAGGAAGTCGGCACGCTGATCACTGCCCTCGGGTGCGGTATCGGTCGTGAGGAATACAACATCGACAAACTGCGCTACCACAACATCATCATCATGACGGACGCCGACGTCGACGGCTCGCACATCCGTACGCTGCTGTTGACCTTCTTCTTCCGCCAATTGCCAGAGCTGGTTGAGCGCGGCTACATCTATATCGCTCAGCCACCGCTATACAAGGTCAAGAAAGGTAAACAAGAGCAGTACATCAAGGACGACGAGGCCATGGAGGAATACATGACCCAGTCGGCCCTCGAAGATGCCAGCTTGCACGTTAACGAGAACGACCCAGGAATTGGCGGCGAGCCGCTGGAGCGTCTGGTTAACAACTACCGCATGGTGATGAAGACGCTTAAGCGCCTGTCGCGCATCTACCCGCAAGAGCTCACCGAGCATTTCGTTTATCTGCCGGCCGTAAGCCTGGACGATCTGGGCAGCCAGGCGGGCATGCAAGCCTGGCTCGAGGAGCTCAACGAGCGTTTGCGCACCATGGAGAAATCGGGCTTGGTTTACAAAACCAACCTGCGTGAAGACCAGGAACGTCACCTCTGGCTGCCAGAGGTCGAACTCATCTCCCATGGCGTTTCAAACTTCGTCACCTTCAACCGCGACTTCTTCGCCAGTAACGACTACAAAACCGTTACCTCCCTGGGCGAGCAGTTGAACAGCTTGTTGGAAGAAGGCGCCTATGTGAAACGTGGCGAGCGCAAAAAGCCGGTCACCACCTTCAAAGAAGCGCTTAACTGGCTCCTCACCGAGAGCACCAAACGCCACAGCATTCAGCGCTACAAAGGGCTGGGCGAGATGAACCCCGACCAACTGTGGGAAACCACGATGGACCCGGACGCACGCCGGATGCTCAAGGTGACTATCGAAGACGCCATCAGCGCCGACCAAATCTTCAACACCCTAATGGGCGACGAAGTGGAACCGCGCCGCGAGTTCATCGAAGCCAACGCCTTGGCGGTGTCGAACCTGGACTTCTAAGCCCGGTTTTACGCACGACAAACAAAAACCCCAGCACATCGCTGGGGTTTTTGTTTTTAGCGCGCTAATCCGCCTTCCCTAGCGGTTTAACCGAGGGTGTTACTTCAAGCCCAGGGCATTACGCATGGTGAAGTACAGATCGGTTTGGTCAGTGAGCCCGGTGATGTTTGCGGCATGCGGGCCATACGCTGCAACGCGCAGTTGCGAGCCGGTGTGCTCCTGAGAGCTGCCTTCCGAGTTACCGTAGCTGACGGCCATTACTGCGCCGTCTTTGGTGTTAAGCGCTTGGGTAAGCCCTGGCGCCGAAGTGTCCAAGGCAACAATCTGGCTGGAATGCGCATGGTCGGCGGTCACGATAACCAAGGTGTTGCCATCGGCTTTGGCGAATGCCAGAGCCATCTGAACCGCTTCATCGAGGTCGACGGTTTCGCCGATCTGACCGCACGGGTTGGCGGCGTGGTCTTGTTTGTCGATGGACGCACCTTCCACCTGCAGGAAGAAACCGTTGCGGTTGTCTTTGAGCAAGTCGATGGCTTTAACCGTCATTTCAGCCAGCGTCGGGGTGCTGGCGGTACGTGCGGCGTTCGGTTGGCAGGTTACCGGCGCTTGGGTCAAGTTGCCGTGGTAAGTGGCAGTTGGGCCGATCCAGCGGGTTGGCATATTGCCTGGCGAGAACAGACCAATCACGGGTTGCTTCTGGTTGGCCACGCGGATTTTCTTCAGCTCTGCGGCATTGCTTACCAGAACGAAACCACGGGCGGCCGCCTGGTCGCGCAGGGTTTTGCCCGACCATTTGCCTGCCTTGGCCACTTCAGCGAAGGTCGCTGCGCCACCGCCGAGGGTGATGTCTGGGCGCACGTTCAGCAGTTGCTCGGTAATGGACCCAGCGCCGCCCTTCTCCAAGGCGTTGCTTGGGCATTGAACCGAGGTCGCCACCGGGCCATAGCATTTGCGGCCGGTCACGTGGGAAAACAGGGCCGCCGGCGTGGCGTCTTGCAATTCGGCGGTGGACACGTTGCCAGTAGCCATGCCGCGCAGCTTCGCCAGCTCCAGAATGGTTTGGTGCGGCTTTTCGTGGATGTCGACACCCAGGGCGCCGTTGTAGGTTTTCACGCCGGTGGACCACGCCGTGGCAGAGGCCGCCGAGTCGGTCACGTAGTCCGGCTTGCCGGTGTCTTTGTGCAACGCGTAGTGGGTGTACTGGCCGGTCAACGGCAGCGCGTCGATGCCTTTGAAGTAGCCACCCGCGCCCTCGGCGTAGTTACGTGCCAGGGTGATTTCCGAGTCGCCCATGCCATCGCCAATCAGCAAAATCACGTTTTTGGCTTTGCGGTCGGACAACGAGGCTTTGATCGAATCGGTCAGGTCGCGGCCCACACGGCGCGCGCCGGCGTACTCGGTGATGTCGCCACGGGCCTCACGGTTGTAGAGGCTCTTGCTGACTTTTTCTTTTTCGTCATGGTCGTGAGCGGCGCTAACGCCAGAGAACGACAGCAAGGCAGCGGAAACGGCGAGGGACAAAGCCAGCGGTAAGGCGGTAGTCATCTGAAGAATCCTTATGCAGATGGGCAGGAGAGAATTTGCTTCTCGCGACTACTGCCAGCAGCGCTGGACCGACGAGAAAAAATCAAGCAAACCGAGAGTAGGGATGCTTGATTAACGTCGCGTTACAGCGCGCGGGCGAACGGCAACGTTGTGCGCCATGCCCACCATTTGTGCCGACCTGAATGCAAAAACCCCGGCGCGGTGGCCGGGGTTTTTATCGACGCGATTATGGCTAGAGCTGAACCGGCGTTTCGGTCACTGGGTGCTCGCCGTACAGCGCGCCCATATCCCGTTGTGCCTGTTCCACCCAGGCGAAGGCGCGGTCGTTCAGTGCGGCAATGGCGCGTGGCCCGGTGCCTTCGGCGTGCATCACCGGGCCGATCATCACTTGAATGGTCCCAGGTTTTTTGCCCCAGCCTTGTTTGGGCCAGAACTCACCGGCGTTGTGGGCAATTGGCAACACCGGCAGGTTCGCATTGACCGCCAATGCGGCGCCACCGCGTGAGAACTTGCCAATCTGCCCCGCCGGCACGCGCGTGCCCTCGGGGAATATCAGCACCCAAATGTTTTGCTGCAAGCGCTCGTGACCCTGCTTCGCCAGCTCTTTTAGCGCGGCTTTTGGGTTGTTGCGGTCAATGGCGATGGGTTTGAGCATGGCCATGGCCCAACCGAAAAACGGTACGTACAGCAGCTCGCGTTTGAGTACTTGGCTGAGCGGCGCGAAGTAGCACGAGAGGAAAAAGGTTTCCCAGGTGCTTTGGTGTTTGGAGAGGATCACGCAGCGCTGGGTAGGCACGTTCTCAGCGCCATGCACTTCATAGCGAATGCCAAGCATGATCTCGGTGAGCTTCACGGCGAAGCGGCACCAGTTGACGTTGATGAAACGGTAGCGGGCTTCAAACGATTGGAAGGGCGCGACGAAGAAACTCAGGCTGCACCAGAGCAAGGCGCTGCCGCCGAGGAGGATATAAAAGAGGAAAATTCTGATGGCCAGCACGATCGACATTTAGCGTTATCCGTCGCGGGCAATCCCCGCCTATTGGGTGTGGAGTAACTGCGCGGCAACCGCCGCCAAATCGTCAAATATCAACGTCCCTTTCGGCAGCTCGCTGCCCAGGGTTCTTTCGCCTTTGCCGGTCTTCACCAGAACAGGCTGACAATCGACGGCCAGCGCGGCGTCCAGGTCACCTCGACTGTCGCCGACAAACCACACGCCTGCAAGATCTGTGTGGTAATGCGCAGCGATAGTTCGCAGCATGCCGGGTTTGGGTTTACGGCAGTCACAACCGTCGTGCGGCCCATGTGGACAATGCACCACCAGCCCCAGTTCACCGCCCTGCTCGGCCACCAGCGCACGCAACCGTGCGTGCATGGAATCGAGCACCGCTTCCGAGTAATAACCCCGTGCCAGGCCCGACTGGTTAGTGGCCACTGCCACCGTCCAGCCGGCCTTGCTCAGTTGCGCGATGGCCTCGACGGCGCCGGGGAGCGGAATCCACTCCTCGAGCGTTTTGATGTAGGCGTCGGAGTCGTGATTGATCACCCCATCGCGGTCGAGTATCAGCAACTTCACGGTTTACCCCAGCAGCGAAATGTCGGCGACGCCCAGGAACAGGCTGCGCAATTTAGCCAACAAGGCATAACGGTTTGCACGCACCGACGGGTCTTCAGCGTTGACCATAACGGCCGCAAAGAAGGCGTCCACCGGGTCACGCAGCGCCGCCAGCTGGGCCAGCGCTTCGCTGTACAAACGGGCCTGGGCCAACGGTTGTACGGCGTGGTCGGCTTGCTGAATCGCGGCATAAAGCGAGAACTCGCTAGGCGAATCGAAGTAATGCGCTTCAATGCCCGCCGCCACGGCGCCCTCGGCCTTGCTCAACAGGTTGGACACGCGCTTGTTGGCGGCGGCCAACGCGTCGGCTTCCGGCAGTTTGCGGAACGCCTGAACCGCTTGTACGCGTTGGTCGAAGTCCAGCGGCGACACCGGCGCTACTGCACGAACAGCCTGATACACGGCCACTTCCACGCCTTCGTCTTCATAACGGGCGCGCAGGCGGTCGAAGATGAAGTCTTGCACCTGGGAGGCGAGGCCGGCCGGTTTGACCTTGGCGCCGAATTGCTCGATGGCAAAACCGATGGTGGCGACCAGATCGAGGTCGATTTTCTTCTCGATCAGGATGCGCAAAATACCCAGCGCAGCACGACGCAAGGCGTAGGGGTCTTTGCTGCCGGTGGGCAGCATGCCGATGCCGAAAATACCTACCAGCGTATCGAGCTTGTCGGCGATCGCCACCGCCGCGCCCGTGAGCGTGGTGGGCAGCTCGGCGCCGGCGCCGCGTGGCATGTACTGCTCGTTCAGTGCCAGGGCAACGTCCTGCGGCTCGCCGTCATTCAGCGCGTAGTAGTAGCCAGCGATACCCTGCATTTCCGGGAATTCGCCGACCATTTCCGTGGCCAGGTCGCACTTGCTCAGCAAACCGGCGCGGGCAGCCCAGCGGCTATCGCCACCGATGCGGGCGGCGATAAAGGCAGCTAGCAGGGAAACGCGCTCGGCTTTGTCGAACACCGAACCCAGCTGCGCCTGGAACACCACATTGGCGAGGCGCGCGTTGAAGGTGTCGAGCTTCTGCTTCTTGTCTTGCTTGAAAAAGAACTCGGCGTCGGTCAGACGCGGACGAACCACTTTCTCGTTGCCCGAGATGATTTGCGCCGGGTCTTTGCTCTCAACGTTGGCCACGGTAATAAAGCGCGGCAACAGCAGGCCGTTGGCGTCCAGCAGGCAGAAGTACTTCTGGTTGTCCTGCATGGTGGTGATCAAGGCTTCTTGCGGCACCGCCAGGAAGCGCTCTTCAAACGAGCACACCAGCGGCACCGGCCACTCGACCAACGCGGTAACTTCGTCGAGCAACGCAGGCGGCACGATGGCGGTGCCGTGTTGCTCGGCGGCCAGCGCGTCGACGCGCTTGCTGATCAAGCTGCGGCGCTCGGCAAAGTCAGCCAGTACATAGGCACCGCGCAGGTCTTCCAGGTAAGCGGCTGGCGAGCTGATGCGCACGCTTTCGGGATGATGGAAGCGGTGACCGCGCGACTCGCGGCCGGCTTTCTGGGCCAGAATCTCGCAGTCCACTACGTCGTCGCCAAACAGCATGACGAGCCATTGGGTTGGCCGTACGAACTCTTCTTTGCGCGCGCCCCAACGCATGCGTTTGGGAATCGGCAGGTCATTCAGCGAGGCGCTAACGATGCCGGCCAGCAGGCCCACGGCGGGTTGGCCAGGAATGCTTTGGCTGAATTTTAGTTTCGCGCCGCTGCGATCAATGGCGGAAATATCCACGCCGCATTTTTTTGCGAAACCAAGGGCCGCCTGAGTGGGGTTGCCGTCAGCGTCGAAGGCGGCCTGAACGGGAGGGCCGTCCAGATTGACGCTGCGATCCGGCTGCTGCTCGGCCAGTTGATCAATGATCACGGCCAGACGGCGAGGCGCTGCGTACACACGGCTGCCGGTGTAGCTCAGCCCCGCGCTTTTAAGGCCTTTCTCGATGCCGGCCAGAAAGGCGTCACCGAGGGTTTTCAGGGCTTTGGGTGGCAGCTCTTCGGTGCCCAGTTCAACCAGAAAATCACGTGCACTCATTCTGCTGCCTCCAGCTTGGCCAATACTTCATCGCGCAGATCGGGTGCCGCCATCGGGAAGCCGAGGCGGGCACGCGCTTGCAGGTAGCTCTGGGCTACCGAGCGAGCCAATGCCCGCACACGAAGGATGTATTGCTGACGGGCAGTCACCGAAATCGCGCGGCGAGCATCGAGCAGGTTGAAGGTGTGCGAGGCCTTGAGCACCATTTCGTAGGTCGGCAGCGGCAGCTGCAACTCGATCAGGCGATTGGCTTCGCTTTCATAGAAATCGAACAGCTCGAACAGCTTGTCGACGTTGGCGTGTTCGAAGTTGTAGGTGGACTGCTCCACCTCGTTCTGATGGAACACATCGCCGTAGGTGACCTTGCCGAACGGGCCGTCGGTCCACACTAGGTCGTAGACCGAATCCACGCCCTGCAGGTACATGGCCAGGCGCTCGAGACCGTAGGTGATCTCGCCGGTCACCGGGTAGCACTCGATGCCGCCTACTTGCTGGAAATAGGTGAACTGGGTGACTTCCATGCCGTTGAGCCAGATTTCCCAGCCCAGACCCCAGGCGCCGAGGGTCGGCGATTCCCAGTTGTCTTCAACGAAACGGATGTCGTGCACCAGCGGATCAAGCCCAATGCGTTTGAGCGAGCCGAGGTACAGCTCTTGGAAGTTGTCCGGATTGGGTTTTAGCACTACCTGGAATTGGTAGTAATGCTGCAAGCGGTTGGGGTTTTCGCCGTAGCGGCCATCACCGGGACGGCGGCTGGGTTGAACGTAGGCGGCGTTCCAGGTTTCCGGGCCGACGGCGCGCAGAAACGTGGCGGTGTGGAAGGTGCCGGCGCCGACTTCCATATCGTAAGGCTGAAGCACCACACAACCTTGCTCGGCCCAATACTGTTGAAGGGCGAGGATCAGATCTTGGAAGGTGCGCACGGCAGGCGTAGGCTGGCTCACTAATTTCACCTGTACTGAGGGCGACAGAAAGGGTGGGAGTATACCCGATTCATCCCGCAAACCACCCTCGCCCTCCCCTAGGAGCCCTATGCCACGCTGCTTCTGGTGCAATGAAGACCCGCTTTACATCACCTACCACGACCAGGAATGGGGCGTACCGCAACGCAATGCGCAGCACCTGTTCGAGATGCTGCTGCTCGAAGGCTTTCAAGCCGGGCTGTCGTGGATAACCGTATTAAAGAAGCGCGAACGCTATCGCCAGGTGCTGTTTGGTTTCGACCCGCAGCGTCTGGCGCAACTGAGTGATGAAGAAATAGCCGTGCTGATGCAAGACCCCGGCATCATTCGCAATCGACTCAAGCTCAACGCTGCACGGCAGAACGCGGCGGCCTGGTTGCGCTTGCCTGATCCAGTTGGGCTGCTGTGGTCATTTGTTGGCGGCGTGCCTAAGGTCAACCACTTCCCGGGCCGCAGCCATGTGCCCGCCGTAACGCCGGAAGCCGAGGCCATGAGCAAGGCGCTGAAGAAAGCCGGCTTCACGTTTGTTGGCCCCACCATTTGCTACGCCTTTATGCAGGCCACCGGCATGGTCATGGACCACACCCAGGATTGCGACCGCTACGCCGAACTCACCGCACACCATCGGTAGGAGCCAGCTTGCTGGCGAACCGTGCAACGCAGATCTCCGGGGTTTGCAGGGTTCGCCAGCAAGCTGGGCTCCTACAAGGTGTGGAATTGCCGGCCATAACCGAAGCGGCTCAAGGTGGTTACAATGCGCGCCTGTTCGAATGTGTGGAGTACGTGGTGGAGAAGTTCAAAGGTGCGTTGATCGTGGGGTTTCTGCGTCTGTTCGCCTTGCTGCCGTGGCGAGCGGTGCAGGCCTTGGGCAACCTGATCGGCTGGTGCATGTGGCGCTTCCCCACCCGCTCGCGCGCCGTTGCCGATATCAACCTGCGCAAATGTTTTCCCGAGTTGGACGCCGCTGCCCACGACCGCTTGCTGCGCAAAGCGCTAATGGACATTGGCAAAACGCTGACCGAAAGTGCCTGCGCCTGGGTTTGGCCGGCGCAGAAATCACTCAAGCTGGTGCGTGAAGTTGAAGGCCTGGATGTGCTGGAAGCGGCCCTTGCGTCCGGCAAAGGCGTGGTGGGCATTACCAGCCACCTCGGCAACTGGGAAGTGCTCAACCACTTCTATTGCAACCAGTGCAAACCGATCATTTTCTACCGTCCGCCAAAGCTCAAAGCAGTCGATGACCTGCTGCGTAAGCAACGTGTGCAACTGGGCAACCGGGTCGCGCCGTCGACCAAAGAAGGCATCCTCAGCGTCATTAAAGAAGTTCGCCGAGGCGGCGCGGTCGGCATTCCCGCCGACCCTGAGCCGAGCCTGTCGGCTGGCCTGTTCGTGCCGTTTTGCGCCATCGAGGCGCTGACCAGTAAATTCGTTCCGGGCATGCTCGCCGGCGGTAAAGCGGTCGGCGTGTTCTTGCATGCGCTGCGCCTGGAAGACGGGTCGGGCTACAAAGTCATCCTCGAAGCCGCGCCCGAAGGCATGTACAGCGAAGACACCCGCGAGGCGGTCGCTTCTATGAGTCAGGTCGTCGAGCGCTATGTGCGCGCTTACCCAAGCCAGTACATGTGGACGATGAAGCGCTTCAAGAAACGTCCCGAGGGTGAGGAGCGCTGGTACTAACTGGCCAATTGCCGGGCTCGCTGCACTAGGCGAGCGCGGCAATTTGCGTTATTAACAGGGACCGTTGACCAGGAAGCCGGGCTCTATGTCCAACCAGCGACAATCGCCACGCACCTCACTGAAGTGCCGGATCAAAATCAGCCACCCAAGCTTCGGTGAGCTGCTCGCCCAGACCCGCGATCTTTCCGATGGCGGCGTATTCGTTAAACACGAACAACTCACCAGCCTCGTGCTCGGCGACATCGTCACCGGGCAGGTGCAAGACCTGCCCATCGAGGCGCCCGTGTTGCAGATGGAAGTGATGCGGGTGAATGGCGATGGCGTAGGGCTGCGGTTTATTCGCGAAGACTGAGCACCGTGGGCCGTTTATTCCGAGCCCTGTGCTTTATTCAGCTTTCGCACGAATACCGTCATTTCCTTCTCGGCCTGCTTATCGCCGTGAACCTGCGCGGCGGCGATGCCTTGCTGCCACGCGGCACGCGCTGCCGCCGTGTCGCCAAGCCCCGAATGGGCTTTGCCCAATAGCTTCCAGGCCGCCGAATAATTGGCATCGAATTCGACGCAGCGCTGCAGGTGTTCGGCTGCTTTGGCGTGCTCGTTGAGGTCCAGATATCCCTTGCCTAGGCCAAAACGCAGCAAGGCATTGTCGATGCCTTTGCCGAGCATTTTTTCGAGAGATTCGAGCACGCGGGCCTCGGCTTATTTGCAGTCGCGCAATTAGAAGAACGTCAAGCCAACCTGGAACAGCCGCTCGACGTCGCGAATATATTTCTTGTCCACCAAAAACAGAATCACGTGATCGCCCGACTCGATCACCGTCGCGTCGTGGGCGATCAGCACTTCCTCGTCGCGCACCAGTGCGCCAATCGTGGTGCCCGGCGGCAAGGCGATGTCGCCGATGGCCTTGCCGATCACCTTGCTCGACTTCGCGTCGCCATGGGCGATGGCTTCGATGGCTTCCGCTGCACCGCGGCGCAGGGAATGCACGCTGACGATATCGCCGCGGCGCACGTGCGCCAGCAAGGTGCCGATGGTGGCGAGCTGCGGGCTGATGGCGATATCGATTTCACCGCCCTGCACCAGGTCGACGTACGCCGGGTTGTTAATCAGCGTCATCACCTTGCGCGCGCCCAGGCGCTTGGCCAGCAGCGAGGACATGATGTTGGCTTCGTCATCATTGGTGAGCGACAGGAAGATGTCGGCGTCGCTGATGTTTTCTTCCACCAATAGGTCGCGGTCCGAGGCGCTGCCCTGCAGCACGATGGTGCTGTCCAGCGTCTCGGACAGATACCGACAACGCGCCGGGTTCATCTCGATGATTTTGACTTGGTAGCGGCTTTCAATCGCCTCGGCCAGGCGTTCGCCAATGTGGCCGCCGCCAGCGATCACGATGCGTTTGTTGTTGTCCTCGAGCCGGCGCATTTCACTCATAACCGCGCGTATGTGCGCCTTGGCGGCAATGAAAAACACTTCGTCATCCGCTTCGATCACGGTATCGCCGCGCGGCAGAATCGGCCGGTCACGCCGGAAAATGGCGGCAACGCGGGTGTCGACGTTGGGCATGTGCTCGCGCAATTGGCGCAATTGTTGGCCCACCAGCGGCCCGCCGTAATAAGCCTTCACCGCCACCAATTGCGCTTTGCCTTCAGCGAAGTCGATGACTTGCAGCGCACCTGGGTGCTCGATCAGGCGTTTGATGTAGTTGGTTACCACCTGCTCGGGGCTGATCAGCACGTCGACGGGAATGGCGTCGTTATCGAACAGGCCGGAGCGCGTGAGATACGCGGCTTCGCGCACGCGGGCGATTTTCGTCGGGGTGTGGAACAGCGTGTAGGCCACCTGGCAGGCGACCATGTTCACTTCGTCGCTGTTGGTGACGGCCACCAACATGTCGGCGTCGTCAGCGCCAGCCTGGCGCAGCACGGTCGGGAACGAGCCTTTGCCTTGAATGGTGCGGATATCCAGACGGTCGCCCAGGTCGCGCAAGCGGTCGCCGTCGGTGTCGATCACGGTGATGTCGTTGTGTTCGCTGGCCAGGTGCTCAGCCAACGTGCCGCCCACCTGACCGGCGCCGAGAATAATGATCTTCATCCGTGTGCATTCCTAAAGCGGCAGATAGCGAAGCGGAAACGGCCTCGAAAATAGCAGACCTGTACCGCGCCTGCACAGGCACGGCTAGGCGCGTGGCGCGGCGGCAATCTTGATCAGTTTGGCGTAGTAGAAGCCGTCGTGACCGCCCTCTTGCGCCAGCAGCTGGCGGCCGTGGGGCTGTTTCAGGCCCGGTGGCGGGTTACCCAGTTGACCGGCGATGTCCAACTCGCGCGCGCCGGCTGTGCGGGCCAGGAAGGCATCGACTACTTCGGTATTTTCTGTGGGCAACGTCGAGCAGGTGGCGTAGACGAGTACGCCGCCCACTTCAAGCGTGGGCCATAAGGCATCGAGCAGTTCGCCTTGCAGCGCGGCGAGCGCGGGAATGTCGTCGGCTTGGCGGGTCAGCTTGATGTCGGGATGGCGGCGGATAACACCGGTGGCCGAGCACGGCGCGTCGAGCAAAATGCGCTGGAACGGTTTGCCGTCCCACCAGGCCTCGGTCTGCCGCGCATCGGCGGCTATCAACTCTGCACTCAGGCCAAGGCGCGCGAGGTTTTCTTTCACGCGCACCAGGCGCTTGGCTTCCAGATCAATTGCCACCACGCCGGCCAAGGCGGGCTCGGCTTCCAGCAGGTGACAGGTTTTGCCGCCCGGCGCGCAGCACGCATCGAGCACGCGCTGGCCGGGCGCCAGGTCGAGCAAGTCGGCCGCCAATTGCGCGGCTTCGTCTTGCACGCTGACGCGACCTTCAGCGAAGCCCGGCAATGTGGTGACGTCGCAGGCTTCGGCCAGCACCACGCCGTCGCGGCTGAACGGGCAGGCGCTGGCTTCGAAGCCCACGCGTTTAAGCTCTTCGAGGTAGTCGTCACGGCTGCCGAGCCGGCGGTTCACGCGCAAAATTAAAGGCGGATGGGCATTGTTGGCAGCGCAGATGGCCTCCCAATGCTCGGGCCAAAACGCCTTTAGCGCTTTTTGTAACCAGCGTGGATGGGCGGTTCGCGCCATGGGGTCGTGGTCAAGCTCTGGCAGCAGCGCCTCGTATTCGCGCTGGGCACGGCGCAGCACGGCGTTGAGCAGGCCTTTGGCCCAGGGTTTCTTCAACTTTTCAGCGGCGCCGACCGTTTCGCCGATGGCTGCGTGCGCCGGGATGCGCGTATAGAGCAGCTGATACAGGCCGACCAGCAGCAGCGCTTCCACATCACGGTCGGCAGATTTGAAGGGCTTTTCCAGCAAACGCTCAGCGAGTGCGCTGAGGCGTGGCTGCCAGCGGGCGGTGCCAAAGGCCAAGTCTTGGGTCAGGCCTTTATCGCGCGCCTCGACTTTATCCAACTGCTTGGGCAGCGAGCTGTTCAGCGACGCTTTGCCAGACAGCACGGTGGCAAGCGCATTGGCCGCCGCCAGACGCGGATTCATGCGCCAGCCCCCAGTACGGTGCCCACGGCAAATTGCTCGCGGCGGCTGTTAAACAAATCCGAGAAATTCAGCGCTTTGCCGCCCGGCAATTGCAGGCGGGTCAGACGAAGTGCGTGGGTACCGCAAGCAACGACTAAACCGTCGCGGCTGGCCTGAAGGATTTCTCCTGGCGCGCCGTGGCCTTCGGCCGGCTGCGCGGCGAGCACTTTCAGCGTTTCGCCGTTAAGTGTGCTGTGGCAGATCGGCCAAGGATTAAAGGCGCGCACCAAACGCTCCAGTTCTTCGGCCGGGCGCGTCCAGTCCAGACGTGCTTCGTCTTTATTGAGCTTGTGGGCGTATGTCGCTAACTCGTTGTTCTGAACTTCGCCGTGGAGCGTTCCGGCAGCCAGGCCGGCAATCGCCTGCAATACCGCAGTCGGGCCCATTTCGGCGAGGCGGTCATGCAGACTGCCGCCGGTGTCGTCACCACTGATGGCGGTGGTCACTTTGAGCAGCATGGGACCGGTGTCCAGGCCTGCTTCCATCTGCATGACGGTTACGCCGCTTTCCCCATCGCCGGCTTGCACGGCGCGCTGAATCGGCGCCGCACCGCGCCAGCGCGGCAGCAGCGAGGCGTGACTATTAATGCAACCCAGGCGCGGCGTATCGAGCACCACTTGCGGCAGGATCAAACCGTAGGCAACCACGACCATGAGGTCGACATTCAGCGTGGCCAATTCGGCCTGGGCGGCCGGGTCGCGCAGGGTCGGCGGTTGCATGACCGGAATGTTGTTTTCCAGAGCCAACTGCTTGACCGGGCTGGGCATCAGTTTCTGGCCACGGCCGGCCGGACGATCCGGCTGGGTGTAAACCGCCACGATCTCGTGCTGGCTGGCGAGCAGGGCTTTGAGGTGTTCGGCGGCGAATTCGGGCGTGCCGGCGAAGACGAGGCGCAGTGCTTGGCTCATGGGGGCTCACTTCAAAACGTGGAAAAGAAAAAGGCTTGCCGGAGCAAGCCTTTGATCGGCGTTTCAAGCCTGCTGGCGGTGCTGCTTTTCCAGCTTCTTCTTGATCCGGTCGCGCTTGAGCGTAGACAGGTAATCAACGAAGAGCTTGCCGTTGAGGTGGTCGCATTCGTGCTGGATGCACACGGCGAGCAAGCCTTCGGCGATCAGTTCAAAGGGCTTACCATCGCGGTCCAGCGCTTTGATTTTGACCTTCTGCGGGCGGTCGACGTTTTCGTAGAAACCGGGCACCGAGAGGCAGCCTTCCTGGTATTGGTCCATTTCTTCGGTCAGCGATTCGAACTCGGGATTGATGAAAACCCGCGGCTCGTTTTTCTCTTCGCTGAGGTCCATGACCACCACGCGTTTATGCACGTTGACCTGCGTGGCGGCCAAACCAATACCCGGCGCGTCGTACATGGTCTCAAACATGTCGTCGATCAACTGACGCAGGGCGTCGTCAACCACGTCTACGGGCTTGGCGATGGTACGCAGGCGCGGGTCGGGAAACTCGAGGATGTTTAGGATTGCCATATGCGTTGTGTGATGCACTTGTGGAATAAAGTCAAAATCCGCTGCTAATATGCTGAGCAGCTTTGAAAAACGGCTTCAGGCCGCGGCTTCCGAGGGTTTCGGAGCAGCCCTTGGGCGTTCTACGTGAAGACACATAATAAAGGGATTCACCGCATGAGGAAATCACTACTCGCCCTGCTACTCCTAGCCGCCTCTGGCTTGGCTCAGGCCGAAGTGCAGCTCAAGGAAGGTCATCCGGACCGCTACACCGTGGTCAAGGGCGATACCCTCTGGGATATTTCCGGGAAGTTCCTCAGTGAACCGTGGAAGTGGCCAGAAATTTGGCACGCTAACCCACAAGTTGAAAACCCCCACCTTATCTATCCAGGCGATCAACTCAGCCTAACGTACGTTGACGGCCAGCCGCGTCTGACCCTCAACCGTGGCGCATCGCGTGGCACCATCAAACTGTCGCCGCAGGTTCGCAGCACGCCGATGGCGCAAGCGATCCCGACTATTCCGCTGGAAGCCATCAACAGCTTCTTGCTGAAAAACCGCATCGTGAACAGCGACGAAGATTTCACCAAAGCCAACTACGTGGTTGCCGGTACGGCCGAGCGCGTGGTCAGCGGCGCGGGCGATCGCGTTTATGCGCGCGGCACCTTTGATGAACAGCACCCGGTTTACGGCATCTTCCGCCAAGGTCGTACTTACACCGATCCGGACACCAAAGAATTCCTCGGCATCAACGCTGACGACATCGGTGCCGGTCAGGTGATTGCTGAGGAAGACGGCGTTGCCACGCTGACCCTGAGCCGTACCACTCAGGAAGTGCGCAACGGTGACCGCCTGTTCCCCACCGAAGAACGTCCGGTTAACTCCACCTTTATGCCAAGCGCGCCGGTCAACGAGATTCGCGGTCTGATTCTCGATGTTCCACGTGGCGTGTCGCAGATTGGTCAGTTCGACGTGGTTACCTTGAACAAGGGCAAGCGTGACGGTCTGGTCGAGGGCAACGTGTTGGCCGTGTACAAAACCGGCGAAACCGTGCGCGACCGTGTTACTGGCGAACAAGTGAAAATCCCCGACGAGCGCGCCGGTCTGTTGATGGTGTTCCACACCTACGACAAGCTCAGCTACGGCCTGGTGCTACAAGCCACCAGGCAGCTCGAAACGATGGATAAGGTACGAAATCCGTAACACCAAGAACCCCCGCGAAAGCGGGGGTTTTTGTTTCTGGGGTCTTGTAGGAAACGACCCGTAATTAACAGCTTTTTCGATCAAGGATGATCCGCAATGTCACACGCCACCTCGCCCGCCGAACTCGAAGCCCGAATCCGTCTGCACTGCCTGCCCGATCTGGGCGGCAAGCGCTTTCGCACCCTTATCAATGCGTTTGGCAACGCCTCATCGGCCCTCAGCGCGCCGGCCTCTGCCTGGCGCGCGCTAAAGCTGCCGGACACCTGCGCCGAAGCGCGGCGCGACGAAACAGTTCGCCAACGCGTAACCGCCACCCTCGAATGGCTTGAGCGCGCCAACCAGCACCTGATTATGTGGGACAACCCCGACTACCCCGCCCTGCTCGCCGAGTTGCCGGACGCGCCGCCGCTGCTGTTTGTGGCCGGCGACATGGACCTGTTGCAGCAACCACAACTGGCCATCGTCGGTAGCCGGCGGGCGTCGAAACCCGGCATGGATACCGCCAACGCATTCGCGCGCAGCCTGGCCGGCGGCGGCTTTGTCATCACCAGCGGCATGGCGGTGGGCATCGACGGCGCCGCCCACCAGGGCGCATTGGCAGTGGCGGGCAAGACCGTGGCCGTGCTGGGTACGGGTCTGAACCAGCTGTATCCGCCGCGCCATAAAAGCCTGGCCGCCGACATCGCTCGCGAAGGCGCGCTGGTATCGGAGCTGCCGCTGGACAGCCCGCCCATCCCCGCGAACTTTCCCTTGCGCAACCGCCTGATCAGCGGCCTCTCGCTTGGCGTGTTGGTGGTCGAGGCCAGCCCCTCCAGCGGCTCGTTGATCACCGCACGCCTGGCGCTGGAACAGGGCCGCGAGGTGTACGCCATCCCCGGTTCCATTCACCACCCGGGCGCGCGAGGCTGCCATCAGCTGATTCGTGATGGCGCGGCGCTGGTGGAATCGGTCGAGCACATTCTCGAAGGTCTGCGCGGTTGGCAGAACGTGGCCCCCGCGCCCAAAGCGCGGCGTAAACCCGAGGCGGTCAAACACCCTATCCTTAAATTGCTATACGCCGCCCCGCAGAGCAGCGAGGCGCTTAGCCTGGCCAGTGGCTGGCCGTTGCCGCGTGTGCTGGTAGCGCTGACGGAGCTGGAGCTTGAAGGCAAAGTCGCCAGCGAAGGTGGGGTCTGGGTGGGCCGTTAAGCGGCGCTTGGGTACACTGCGCGCAGTTCGAAATACAGCGAGGGTTAGCCATGATCAGCAGTTGGCGGGTGAAGCAGGCGGCACGTGTAGTGCGCAACGGTGGCGTGATCGCCTACCCCACCGAAGCGGTGTGGGGCCTGGGTTGCGACCCTTGGGACGCGCAAGCTGTGCAGCGTCTTCTGGCGCTCAAGCAGCGGCCGATGGAGAAGGGCCTGATTCTGGTGGCCGACACCATTCACCAGTTCGACTTTCTGCTCGAAGACTTCCCTGAATTGTGGCTCGACCGCCTGGCCAGCACCTGGCCCGGCCCGAACACCTGGCTAGTGCCGCATCAAAATCTGTTGCCTGCCTGGATTACCGGCGCCCATGAAACCGTGGCGTTGCGCGTGTCCGACCATCCGTTGGTGCGCGAATTGTGCGCCATGGTCGGGCCGCTGGTGTCCACCTCGGCCAACCCTGCAGGCAAGCTGCCGGCGCGCAACAGCCTGCGCATTCAGCAGTACTTCCCCGACCAGCTCGATGCCGTGGTGACCGGGTCGCTCGGTGGGCGCAAAAACCCCAGCGTGATCCGTGACCTGGCCACCGGCAACGTGCTGCGCGCCAGCTAAGTGTCTACGGCAGCAACACGGTCGAGCCGCTGGTTTGCCGGCCAGACAGCGCAATGTGCGCCGCGGCGGCATCTTTAAGGGCGAAGCGCTGGTTGATGTCCACGGTGATCTGGCCGCTGGCGAGCATGGCGAACAACTCATCCGCCATGGCTTGCAGGCTGGCCGGTGAGTCGGCGTAGCTGCCCAGGGTCGGACGCGTCACGTACAGCGAACCTTTCTGTGCCAGCACGCCCAGGTTCACGCCGCTGACCGGGCCTGATGAATTGCCAAAACTCACCAGCAAGCCGCGCGGCGCCACGCAGTTCAGGGACGTTTCCCACGTGTCCTTACCAATCGAGTCGTAGACCACCGGGCATTTCTTGCCGTCTGTGAGTTCAAGCACGCGCGCCGTCACGTCTTCGTGGCTGTAATCGATGGTCGCCCAGGCGCCCAATGCGTGCGCGCGCTCGGCCTTGGCGGCGGAGCCAACGGTGCCGATCAGTTTTACGCCCAAGGCTTTCGCCCACTGGCAAGCGATGCTCCCCACGCCGCCGGCTGCCGCGTGGAACAAGATGGTCTCGCCGCCTTTCAAGGGAAAGGTCTGACGCAGCAGATACTGCACGGTGAGGCCTTTGAGCATGACGCTGGCGGCCAGCTCGAAGCTGATGCTGTCGGGCAGTTTCACTACGTGCGCGGCAGGCAGCACATGCAACTCGCTGTAAGCGCCCAACGGCCCGGTGCCATAAGCCACGCGGTCGCCGACCTTGACGTTGGTGACCGCCTCGCCCACCGCATCCACCACACCGGCGCCCTCGCCGCCCAAGCCCGACGGCAATGCAGCCGGGCTGTACAGGCCGCTGCGGTAGTAGGTGTCGATAAAGTTGAGGCCAATGGCGTGATTCGCCACGCGCACATCGTTGTCGCCCAACGCGGCGGGCTGATAGTCGAGGTACTCGAGCACGTCGGGGCCGCCGTGGCGGGCGAATTGAATACGCTTGGGCATGGAAAACTCCTGTGGCTGCGCGAACGAAAGGGCTCTATCCAACGCCCCGAGCCGATGGCCGTCAACAGCGAATCCGCTTGCGGCGGTGGTATGCTTGCGCCCCTGTTCGGGCTATGAGCCCCGCCCGCTGCGGCTTCTGGGCGCCAAACCGTTTCCTATTTTGCGTGTTGAAGGTGATGTTGTGAGTGAACGTAGCGCAGCCGTTAAGGCCTATCTGCTCGACCTGCAAGACCGTATTTGTGCTGCCCTGGAAGCCGAAGACGGCGGCGCCACGTTCGCTGAAGATGCGTGGGAGCGCCCGGCGGGCGGTGGCGGTCGTACGCGGGTGATTGCCAACGGCGCGTTGCTGGAAAAAGGCGGGGTGAATTTCTCCCATGTGTTCGGCACTGGCCTGCCACCGTCTGCCAGCGCCCACCGTCCCGAGCTGGCCGGCCGAGGCTTTGAAGCCATGGGCGTGTCGCTGGTGATGCACCCGACGAACCCCCATGTGCCGACGTCCCACGCCAACGTGCGATTCTTCATCGCCGAGAAAGAAGGCGAAGAAGCCGTGTGGTGGTTCGGCGGCGGTTTCGACTTGACGCCCTACTACGGCAACGACGAAGACTGCCAGCACTGGCACCGCGTTGCCGAACAAGCCTGTGCACCGTTCGGCGCCGACGTGTACCCGCGCTACAAAGCGTGGTGCGACACGTACTTCCACATCAAACACCGCAACGAACCCCGTGGCATCGGCGGCCTGTTTTTCGATGACCTCAACGAGTGGGACTTCGACACCTGCTTCGCCTTTATCCGCGCCATTGGCGATGCCTACATCGACGCCTACCTGCCGATCGTGCAGCGGCGCAAACACACCGCGTTCACCGCTGAGCAGCGCGAGTTCCAGGCATTTCGCCGTGGCCGCTATGTGGAATTCAACCTGGTGTACGACCGTGGCACGCTCTTCGGCCTGCAATCGGGCGGGCGTACCGAGTCGATTCTGATGTCGCTGCCGCCCCATGTGCAGTGGGGCTACGACTGGAAACCCGCGCCCGGCAGCGAAGAAGCGCGCCTGACCGAGTACTTCCTGCAAGATCGCGACTGGTTGGGCGAGGCTGCTAACTGATGGACCGTTACGGTGTATTCGGCCATCCCATTGGCCACAGCAAGTCGCCGCAGATTCACCGCTTGTTCGCCGAGCAAACCGGCCAATCGCTCAGCTACGAAGCGCTGCTTGCGCCGCTGGACGGCTTCACCGCGTTTGCCCGCGAGTTCTTCACCAGCGGCCGTGGCGGCAACGTCACCGTGCCGTTCAAAGAGCAGGCCTACCAGCTCGCCGACTGCCTGACCCCGCGGGCGCAGCGCGCCGGGGCGGTGAATACCCTGAGCAAACAGAACGACGGCGGGTTGCTCGGCGACAACACCGACGGCGCCGGGCTGGTTCGCGACCTGACGGTAAACGCCGGCATGAGCCTTGAGGGCAAACGCATTTTGCTGCTGGGAGCGGGTGGCGCGGCGCGCGGCGTGCTGGCGCCGTTGTTGGCTGAGCATCCGCATTCGGTAGTGATCGCCAATCGCACCGTGGAAAAAGCCGAGGCGCTGGCGAAGGCCTTTGCCGACCTTGGCCCAGTGGCGGCGTGCGGGTTTGATTGGATGGAAGTGCCGGTGGACCTGATCATCAACGGCACGTCCGCCAGCCTCGGCGGCGAGCTGCCGCCCATTTCGCCAGGCCTGATCAAACCGGGCCATACCGTGTGCTACGACATGATGTATGGCAAAGGTCTCACGCCCTTTAACCAGTGGGCCAGCGACCACGGCGCAGCGCGCACCCTGGACGGGTTGGGCATGCTGGTGGAGCAGGCGGCGGAAGCGTTTTTCCTCTGGCGCGGCGTTCGGCCGGACAGCGCCAGCGTGCTGGCCGAACTGCGCCGCCAGCTCGGTTAAACAGCCGGCTCGAACTCGATGGGGCAGCCCGCTTCACCTTCAAGCTTGAGCAATTCCTCGACCACCTGCGCCTTGGCCCGGCGCAGGCACAGGCGTCGGCCCTGCGCCCGCAGGCGATGGGCTTCCTGGTGGAGCATGGTGACGCCGGCGTAGTCGATAAAGTTGATCTGCTGCGCCTCGATCACCACCCGCTTGCCCTTGCTGCGTTGCAGGCGCAACTGCAGGAAATGGCAGGCGCCGAAAAAAATCGAGCCTTCCACCCGCAGAATTTCTTCATCGCCTTCGAACCAGTGCTGTACCCGGGGTTGCGACGTGCGCTTGAGGTAGAAAAACAGCGAGGCCAGCACCCCGGCATAAATGGCGGTTTGCAGCTCCATCAACAGCGTGGCGGCCAGGGTCAGCAGCATCACCACAAATTCCGAGCGGCTGACGCGGTACAGCGCGCGAATACCGGCGAAATCGATCAAGCCCCAGCAGATGAGCAAAATGCTGGCGGCCATGCTCGGGAGCGGAATGTGGGCGATCAGCCTCGCGCCGAACAGCGCGAACGCGGCCACGCACAAGGCCGAAAACACGCCGGCCAGCGGCGAGCTGGCGCCGCCCTGCAGGTTCAGGCCGGAGCGGGTGAACGAGCCCGCCGACAGATAACCCGAGAACCACGCTCCCACCATGTTCGACAGACCTTGCGCGCGCACTTCCTGATTGGCGTTGAGCATTTGCTGAGAACGACTGGCTAGAGTGCGTGCGATCGACAGGCTGGTGACCAGCCCGAGCATGCCGCACGCCACGGCGGTAGGCAGCAGCCTGATCACGGTCGCGGGGTCCAGGCTTAGCGGGCTGAAGGGCGGCAACGAGCCGGTGAAGGCCGGCACCAGGGGAACGCCGGCAAAGAACGTCGGTAGCGCGGCGACAACGAGGCTGCCCAAAGCAATGCCGACCAGCAGCGCCGGGGCTCTGGGCCAAAAGCGGCGTACGACCAGACTGCTGATTAAACTCACCAGCGAAACCGCGACACAGGCTGCGCTGGCGCTGGGGAGCAATTGAATCAGGTGGGTGATGCTGTCGTAGCCGGTCGCCTGGCTGGGTAAGTCGATGCCCAATAAATACGGCAACTGGCCGAGGGCAATCACCAGCGCCGCGCCTGCGCTGAAGCCGACCACCACCGAATGCGAAACAAAATTCACCAGAGAGCCGAAGCGCAGCAGGCCGAGCAGCCACTGGAACAGTCCGGCGAGAAAGGTCAGCAGCAGCACCAACTCCACATAGTCGGCACTGCCGGGCACGGCGAGCGGGCTGACGCTGGTAAACAGCACCACGGAAATCGCCGCCGTTGGTCCACAAATCAGGTGCCACGACGAACCCCATAAACAGGCAATAACCACCGGCACCACGGCCGCATACAAACCGTATTCGGCAGGCAGCCCCGCGATCAGCGCGTAGGCAATAGATTGAGGCAGGGCGAGTACCGCGCCGCTAAGGCCGACGAGAAAGTCGCGGCGAAGCGAGCGACTGCTCTGGAGTGGCAACCAGGCGAGAAAGGGAAAAAGCATCAAGCGATTGGGCCAGCGCATCTACATCTCGGTACAAGGGTTTGGCGAAAGGGTAGCAGTCATGACAGGCACACTGCGCCCGGGGAGTTGGCTTTGCAGTGAGGGCGCGGGGCAGGTTTCACGTTACGCGCATGACTGACAATTCTGGATCCCCGCGTGCGCGAGGATGACGGAGGTTTGGAGTTAGGTTCGCGTAGGAAAACACCATCTCTACCCCGTCCACCGTCATCCTCGCGCACGCGGGGATCCAGGCTATTACGTGGGACTGCGATTCCAGCAAACCGCGGTTGCACTCCCACAGAAAACGTTTTCATCTGTGGGAGCGGCTTTAGCCGCGATGCTCTTTAGCCTTAAAGCTTGGCCTTCACCGCCGCCAGCGCATCACCGCCGTCTTTTGTTTTCACCCCGTCCAGCCAGCCGTTCAATACCTCGGGATGGGCACTTATCCAGGCCTTGGCCGCTTCGGCATTGCTGCCTTTTTTATTGGCCACCTGGGCCATGATGCTGTTCTCCATCTCCTGGGTGAACGTCAGGTTGGTGAGCAGCTTGGCGACGTTAGGGCACGCCTGTGCATAACCTTTGCGCGTCAGGGTATAAACGCTGCCGCTGGCGCCAAAATATTTCTCGCCACCGCTCAGGTATTTCATCTTGAATTGCACGTTCATGGGGTGCGGGGTCCAGCCCAGGAAAGTGATGAAGCGCTCGCGTTTCACCGCCCGCGCGACCTCCGACAGCATGGCCTGTTCGCTGCTCTCCACCAGCTTCCATTTACCCAGGTCGAACTCGTTTTTACTGATCATTTCCTGCAGCGACTGGTTGGCCGGCGCACCGGCGCCAATGCCGTAAATCTTCTGGTCGAACTTGTCGGCAAACTTGGCCAGGTCGGCGTAGTCATGCACCCCGGCGGCATACACGTAATCGGGTACAGCCAGCGTGAACTCTGTGCCTTCGAGGTTTTTGCTGAGTTGCACCACATCGCCCGGTTTTACAAATTTGTCGTAGTGGGCTTGCTGTGCGGGCATCCAGTTGCCCATGAACACATCCACCAAACCGTCTTTCATGCCGCCAAAAATAATCGGCACCGCCAGCGTGTCGATTTTGGCTTTGTAGCCCATGCCGTCGAGCAAAAAGCTGGTCACGGCATTGGTCACGGCGATGTCGCTCCAACCCGGATCGGCCATTCGCACGGTGTCGCACGACTCGGCCGCTTGCGCCTGGCCAATCGTCAGCGCCAGCGCGCCGGCCGCTGTGAGCAAGGCTGTGGATAACTTGGTGGATAAAATGTTCATGGCGTCCCCTTGGATTTAGTTTTTAGTGTGGGCAGGTGGTTGCGGAAAACGGGCTTTGCGCTCCAGGTCGTCGAGGTCGATGTGGTTGCGCATGTACTGCTGACTGGCATCAGTAAACGGCTGGTGGTCCCAGCTCTTGAGGGTGCCCAGGCTCAGCGCGCCGGCCACGAAGCGACGACGGCGCTGACTGGCCAACACCTGGTGGTGAATCGCAGGAATGTCCCACTTGCTGCGCGCCTCATCGAGAAAGGCCTCGAACAGGCTTCGGTGCTCGGCTGAGCCGCTCAACTCTTCAAGCTCGAAAGGATCTTGCTCGGTGTTGTAGAGCAGGCAGGGGTCTTGCTCGGAGTACATGAATTTGTACGGACCGCGACGAATCATCATCAGCGGGCTATTGGTGCCCTCGGCCATGTATTCGCCGAACACTTCGTCATGGCCGCCGGTGCCCAGCAAATGCGGCAGCAGCGAACGGCCGTCCAGCGGCAAGTCGTGTTGCAGCTGCCCGCCCGCCAGTTCGACGAAGGTCGGCAACAAGTCGGCGGTCGAGATCGACGCGTTCACCCGGCCGGCAGCGAACTGCGCGGGAGCGTGGATGACCATAGGCACGCGAGCGGCCATTTCAAACCAGTGCATTTTGTACCAGAGCCCACGCTCGCCGAGCATGTCGCCGTGGTCGCCGGAGAAGACGATCACGGTGTCGTCCGCCAACCCGGTGGCTTCGAGCGTTTCCAGCAGCTTGCCGATGTTGCCGTCGATGTAGCTGCACGCGCCAAAGTAGGCGCGGCGGGCGTCGCGAATCTTTTCTTGCGGCAGCGGCTTGTCCCACAGGTCGATGACTTTCATCAGCCGTTGCGAGTGCGGGTCTTGCTCGCTTTGCGCGCGGGGATGGCGGGGCAGCGGAATGTCCTGCTCCTCGAACAGGTCCCAGAATTTTTTCGGGATGGTGTACGGGTCGTGGGGGTGAGTCATCGACACGGTCAGGCAAAACGGCTGGTCCGGCGCTTCGCGCACATGGTCGAACAGGTATTGCTGCGCCTTGAACACCACCTCTTCGTCAAAATCGAGCTGGTTGGTGCGCACGCAAGGGCCGGCTTGCAGCACCGAGGACATGTTGTGGTACCAACTGGGGCGGACGTCGGGCTCGTCCCAGTTCACCGCCCAGCCGTAATCGGCGGGGTAGATGTCGCTGGTCAGACGCTGCTCGTAGCCGTGCAGTTGATCGGGCCCGCAGAAGTGCATTTTTCCCGACAGCGCCGTCTTGTAGCCCAAGCGACGCAGGTAGTGGGCGTAGGTCGGTACGTCGGCGGGAAAGTCGGCCGCATTGTCGTAAGCGCCGATTTTCGACGGCAACTGACCGCTTACCAGCGTGAAGCGTGAAGGCGCGCACAGCGGGCTGTTGCAGTAAGCGGAGTTGAAGACCACGCCTTCGCTGGCCAGGCGGCTGAGGTGCGGCATTTGAATCGGCGATGCCGGATCGTGGATCGGCAGAAGTGGCGCGGCCATCTGGTCGGCCATGATGAAAAGGATGTTCGGGCGCTTCATGTGGCAGGCTTATCCTATGCGGATCGGTTATGCGATAGTGATGGCTCGATCTTCTGCCTCACGCATTCAGGGGTAAAGCGCATGGCCAGGCATGTTTCGGATAACCATTGCTTATGTGAGCGCGTGGCGTGAGCCTGCCGCTGGATTTGCTTCGCGTGTTTGAAGCGGCTGCACGGTCGCTGAGCTTTACCAGCGCCGCTGCCGAACTGGGCACCACGCAGCCGGCGGTTAGCCAACAGATAAAGCGCCTGGAAAAAGAGCTGGCGGTGCGGTTGTTCAACCGGATTCACCGTGGCATCACCCTGACCGACGCCGGGCAGGTGCTGCTCTTGCATGTGCAGCAGGGGTTGGAAACCATCGACGCGGGCGTTGCTGCCATCACCGCGCAAAACCAGCACGAGGTGCTGCAGGTTTCCACCGATTTCGCCTTCGCCGCGTATTGGTTGATGCCGCGTTTGCCGCGCTTTCGTCAGGCTAATCCACACCTGGATGTCAGCCTGATTACCAGCGACCGCAGCATGACCAGCCTGCGCAGCGACATCGATATCGCCATCACCTTTGGCGATGGCCGCTTCAAGCACACCGAGGCCAGCCGCCTGTTCAGCGAAGAAGTGTTCCCGATCTGCAGCCCGCGCTTGCTGGAAGGCCGCACCCTGCCGTTGGCCAAAGAGCAATTGGCGAGCTTGCCCCTGCTGCACTTGAAACCGGACATGAGCAGCCGCTGGTTTGATTGGAGCGGGCTGTTTCAGGCCCTGGGTATCAATCAGCCGGTGGGCCCGGCGGCGCTGAGTTTCGACAACTACACGCTGCTGATCCAGGCGGCGATTGCCGGCCAGGGCGTGGCGATTGGCTGGAGCCACCTGGTGGATGAGCTGCTGGACCAAGGCGTGCTGTGCAGGGTGATTGAAGGCCAGGCTCAGTCCCTGTTCGGTTATTACGCCGTGCTTTCTGAGCGCAAACGCCGGGCGCGTTTGTTGCAACCGTTTGTGGACTGGCTGCAGGCCGAACTGAAAGATCAGGGATAGGAATTTTCTGATCGCATTTGATGAACTGCATCACAGCGCATTCCATACCGCACCGGCCTTTC
This sequence comes from Pseudomonas sp. AC229, assembly GCF_979254655.1. Lineage (NCBI taxonomy): Bacteria > Pseudomonadati > Pseudomonadota > Gammaproteobacteria > Pseudomonadales > Pseudomonadaceae > Pseudomonas > Pseudomonas sp. AC229. Next base: position 101,936 of record NZ_CEEDHK010000006.1, on the reverse strand, counting down.
CTATACTGCGCGGGCCGGCAAGGACTGCCCTGGCTTCCATTTCATCTGCCATGTGGACCGTCCTTGTGAATATTCGCCCCGCCCTCGCCCGCGTGTTGTTCTGCACCTTATTTGCCTTCAGCACCGTCGCCGCAGCGGCAGAGAAAATCCCTGCCAAACCGGCTGGCAAAACCCCGGTCAAGGTTCAGGAACTGGCCTCCGGCAGCGCCCTGTTGGTGGACCTGAAAACCAACGAAGTGCTGTATTCCAGCAACCCCGACAAAGTGGTGCCTATCGCCTCGGTGACCAAGCTGATGACCGCCATGGTCACGCTCGACGCCAAGTTGCCGATGGACGAAGTGTTGCCGGTGAAGATTCAAGACGTGCCCGAAATGCGCGGGGTGTTTTCGCGGGTCAAGGTGGGCAGCCTGGCCACGCGCCGCGAAATGCTGCTGTTGGCGCTGATGTCGTCGGAAAACCGCATGGCCGCGAGCCTGGCCCACCACTACCCGGGCGGCGTGACGGCGTTTGTGAACGCCATGAACACCAAGGCCCGCGCGTTGGGCATGACCCACACGCGCTACACCGAACCGACCGGCTTGTCGGAGCGCAACGTGTCCAGCGCCAATGACCTGGTCAAGCTGCTCAAAGCCAGCCAGCAATATCCGCTGCTGGGCCAACTGAGCACCACGCCGGAAACCACCGCCAGTTTCAAAAAGCCCAATTACACCCTCGGCTTTCGCAACACCAACCACCTGATCTACAAGGCCAACTGGAGCATCCAGCTGACCAAAACCGGCTTTACCGACGAGGCGGGTCATTGCCTGGTGATGCGCACCATGATGAACAACCGGCCGGTGGCGTTCGTGGTGCTCGATGCGTTCGGTAAGTACACCCACATCGCCGATGCCGGGCGCCTGAAAACGTGGGTCGAGACGGGCCGCGTGTCGCCGGTATCGGCCGCTGCCATGGCCTACAAACGTTCCAAGCAAGGCGCCCATCAGTTGGCGGCCGACTAACGCTTGTTCAGGAAACGCCGGTGTAGCGGTCGGCCCGGTGGTTGATCGCTAGCACCAGGTTTAGCGCCAGCGCGCCAAGCACCGACAAGGCCACCTTGTCGGGGGCGATGACGAACAGCGAAGTCAGCACGATCACCGCGTCCACGCCCATCTGCACCAGCCCCGCGCGCACGCCGAAGCGATCCTGCAAAAACAGCGCAAGAATGTTCACCCCGCCCAGGCTGGCGCGATGACGAAACAGCATCAGCAAGCCCAGGCCCATCGCCAGCCCACCGAACACCGCGGCGTAAAGCGGGCTCAAGTGAGCAAATGACACCCACTGCGGCGTCAGCTCCGCCAACACCGACACCAATGCCACCGCACAGCCGGTGCGCAAGGTGAAGCTCCAGCCCATGCGCCAGATACCCAGCAGGTAGAACGGCAGGTTGAGCAGGAAAAACATCAAGCCAAACGCCACGCCCAATTTGTACTTGAGCAGAAATGCCAGGCCGACCATGCCGCCGGTCAGCAAACCGGCATGGGCGTAGAAGGCGATGCCCAGGGCCACCATGGCGGTGCCGGAAATCATGGCCAGGCCGTCCTCCCAAAGCGGGTGGCGGACAAACACCTTGGCCACGGTTTCGACTTCGGCCGGGTCGATGTCGACGGAGCCGGACGTGTTGTCTTGCATGGAAAACCTCGGAAATAGCAGCGCGCCGCCCCGAGTGAGGCAGCGTTAATCAGCGTAGTCAGTGGAGCAGGCGGTGCGGGCTAGCGTTTGTCCCACACTTCGAAGCTGTAGGCCGGCGTTTCGCCGCTGGCCTCGTGCTCGATGCTGGAGGCCAGGTGCCAGGCGGCTTGATCGAACGCGGGAAACCAGGCGTCGCCCTCCGGGCTCAGGGCCACGCGGGTCAGGTACAGGCGTCGTGCCAATGCCAGGCCTTGTTCATAGAGCTGGGCGCCGCCGATCAGCATCAGCTCATCGGCATCTTCGCGGCTGGCCCATTCTTCGGCGCGGGCGATGGCCGCTTCCAGCGAGGCAAATACCTCGGCGCCTTCAAGGGTCAAACCGGCCTGGCGGCTGACCACCAGATTCAGCCGACCCGGCAACGGCCGGCCCAGAGAGTCCCACGTTTTGCGGCCCATGATGATCGGCTTGCCGAGGGTCATGGCTTTGAAGTGTTTAAGGTCGGCCGGCAAATGCCAAGGCAGTTGATTGTCGCGGCCAATCACACGGTTGTCGGCGAGGGCGGCGATCAGGCAAAGGGGGCGGGTCGTATTCATGGCCGCGAGGATAACGGCTCGCCACCGGGAAAAAAAGCAAACGGATGATGGGGCGCGCCTGAGCGGTTATCCTCAAACCCGGCTGCCACCTGAGCGGCCACCTTTTTAGCCATGAGTTTGTGCATGACCGCATTGAAATCACCGCTCCCTTCCCTCTCACCGTTGCAGCGCCTGTGGCTGACCGAGGCCGTGCGGCTGCGCGAAGAACAGGCCGGCCCGTTGGAAGACCGCGAGGCCAATCGCCAGGCGGTCAGCGCGGGTGGCCCGCTGGAACAGCGCATCGAAACCCGCGCCCTATGGCTTGCGCAGCGCGACGGCATGCTCGCCGCCTTGCTGCACTGGCGCCAGGGCGCCGTGCTGGCCGTCTGGCTGCTGGCGGTTCTGGCCGTGGTCAGTGGCGCAGGCTTGGGCTTCGCGGCATTGGGCGATGGGCAGCGGCCGGTGAATTTGTTCTGGGCGCTGGGCAGCTTGCTCGGTCTTCATCTGTTGACGCTTATCGGCTGGGCCGTTGGCCTTGCGTTCGCCGGCAGCGGCGGCGCCACCCTGGGCCGGTTGTGGTTATGGCTGAGCGAAAAATTCGCCCGAGACGCGCAAGCGGTGCAACTCGCCCCGGCGTTGCTGGTGCTGTTGCAGCGTCAACGGCTGAGCCGCTGGGCGCTGGGCATGTTCGTGCATGGCATGTGGTTACTGTTGCTACTCAGCGCCTTGGGCAGTTTGCTAGCGCTGCTGGCGACGCGGCGTTATGGCTTCGTGTGGGAAACCACGCTGTTGGGCAGCGACACCTTTGTCAGCGTTATCCAAAGCCTGGGCGCCTTGACCCATTGGTTGGGTTTCACCACCCCGGCAGCAGACGTCATTCGCGCCAGCGGTGGCGACGCCATCGCCGAAGAGAGCGCACGGCAGGCGTGGGCGGTCTGGCTGTTGGGCATGTTGATTGGCTACGGCGTGGTGCCCCGCGCCGTGCTGGCCTTGTTTTGCGCGTGGCGCTGGCAGCAAGGGCGCGCGCGGCTGAGTCTGGACCTCGATGTGCCCGGTTACAGCTTGCTGCGTGACCGCTTGCAGCCGAGCAGCGAGCGGCTGGGCGTGACCGACGCCGCGCCGCAGCAATTGCCCAGTGCGCAGACGGGCAGTCTGACGGCCGCCAGTTCGGGCGCGGTATTGGTGGCGATTGAACTCGATCCCCGGCGCCCCTGGCCGCCGGCCCTGCCTAAAGGCGTGGCCGATGCCGGCGTAGTCGACAGTCGCGAGCAACGACAGCATCTGCTGGACCAACTGAACCGCTTCCCACCCGCGCGCCTGGCCATCGCTTGCGACCCTCGCCGCTCGCCTGATCGCGGCACCTTGGCGTTACTGGCTGAGCTGGCGCGCAATGCCGGCGACACCCGCGTCTGGCTGTTGGCCGCCGAGCCCGGCGAAGCGCTCGACGGCCAGCGCCTGGAAGACTGGCACGGCGCGCTCGACGCCCTGCAGTTGAACTGGCGCCAGGGCGCGCCGTTGCAATGGCTGGAGCAGACCGATGAGTGAACGCCGTGAATCGCCGTTGAAACTGGCGGTGGTGGGCCACACCAACGTCGGCAAAACCTCGCTGCTGCGCACCCTCACCCGCGACGTCGAGTTTGGCGAGGTGTCCCATCGGCCGAGTACGACGCGCCACGTGGAAGGCGCGAGGTTATCGGTGGATGGCCAGGCCTTGCTGGAGCTTTACGACACGCCCGGCCTGGAAGACGCCATCGCCCTGCTCGACTACCTGGAACGGCTTGATCGGCCCGGCGAACGGCTGGATGGTCCGGCACGTCTGGCGCGTTTTCTGGAAGGCAGTGAGGCGCGACAACGCTTCGAACAGGAAGCCAAGGTGCTGCGGCAACTGCTCGCCAGCGATGCTGGCCTCTACGTCATCGACGCCCGCGAGCCGGTACTGGCGAAGTACCGCGATGAACTGGCGGTGCTCGGCAGTTGCGGTAAACCGTTGCTGCCGGTGCTCAATTTCGTGACCTGCGCGCAGCAGCGCGAAGACGAGTGGCGCGACGCATTGGCGCGCCTGGGGCTGCACGCGCTGGTGCGTTTTGACACCGTGGCGCCGCCCTTGGACGGCGAGCGTCGGCTGTATGAAAGCCTGGCCTTGCTGCTGGAGAAGTCCCGACCGCAGTTGCAGCGATTGATCGACGACCATGAAGCGCAGGCCCGCGCACGCCACACCGCCGGCGTGCGGTTAATCGCCGAGTTGCTGATTGATTGCGCGTCGTGCCGACGCAGTGTCGGCAACGACGAGCAGGCGCAGGTGCAGGCGCTGCACCAAAGCGTCCGTCAACGCGAGCAAGCTTGCGTACAGGCGCTGCTGCGTTTGTATGCCTTCCGCGAAAACGATGCCCGGGCCAGCGATTTGCCGCTGCTCGACGGTCGCTGGAGTGACGATTTGTTCAACCCTGAAACCCTCAAACAGCTGGGCATTCAGGTCGGCGGCGGCATGGCAGCCGGTGCCGCAGCGGGCGCCGGCATCGACTTGATGGTGGGCGGTATTACCTTGGGCGCTGCCACGGTGCTCGGTGCGTTGGCGGGCGGCGGCCTGCAAACCGCACGCACGTATGGCGAGCGGCTGGTGGGCAAGCTCAAGGGCAACCGTGAACTGAGCGTGGATGATGGCGTGCTTCGGTTGTTGGCCGTGCGCCAACGCCAATTGTTGGACGCACTGAGCGCCCGAGGCCATGCGGCGACCACCGCGATTGAGGTCAAGGCTGATCAGGATGGTGCCTGGCGCCAGGGCAAATTGCCTGCCGTGCTTCGCCAGGCGCGGGCGCACCCGCGCTGGTCGTCGCTCAACCCTCAGGCTCGCTTGCAACAGCCGGAGCGCCAGGCCGCAGTGGCGAAATTGGCGGCGCAGTTACAGGCCTAGGCTTGTTTCTTTTCGCCTTCTGCCGCGACGTGTATCTGGTTGCGACCGCCCCGTTTGGCGCGGTACAGCGCTTGGTCGGCGCGTTCAAAAACCTCGTCCACGCGATCGCCTTCGACAAACTCGGTTAAGCCACCCGACACGGTGATGGTTACGCGTTCGCCTTTGAAGTGAAACGGGCAGGCTTCAATGGCAGCGCGCAGCGTTTCGAGCAGTTGCTGGCCACCGACAACGGGCGTGGAGGGGATCAGCAAGACGAATTCTTCACCGCCGAAGCGCGCCATAAAGTCGGTTTTGCGCAGCCGGTTGTTCAGCTCGCCGGCGATGATTTTGAGCACCTTGTCGCCAGCCAGGTGGCCATAGTTGTCGTTGATGCGCTTGAAGTGGTCGATGTCCAGCACCGCCATCAGCAACTCGCCGCCGTAGCGCTGCCAGCGCGCCACTTCCAGATCCAGACGCTCAGTCCAGGCGGCGCGGTTTGGAAGCCCGGTGAGCGGGTCGGTGAGCGCTTTTTGCCGCTGCTCTTCGAGGTGGTCGCGAAAGCCCTTGGCTTCTTGTTCCATGCTCGCCACGCGCTCAACCAACGTTTGCAGGCGGCCGGCTACTTCCTGGTCGCGCTCGTCGCGTTGCGATTGGTATTGGGACATGGTGCTGAGCAAGCCGTCCAGGCGGTTTTCCACCAGGTGTTTCAGGCTGCTGAGGTCGGTGGCTTCCTGCACGCTGTTGTGCAGGCCGTCGACCTGCTGACGCAGCTCGGTATCCAGCTCGCGCGCGGCGGCCATCGATTCCGAGTAGCCCTGGTGGGCATCCTGCAAGCCGCCTTGAAACGTGGCCAGGCGTTGGTTGAGTTGCGCCAGGTAACCCTCGAACTCGCGCTGGCCGAGGTCGGCTACGGCCAGCATCAGCACGGCGAAATCGTCCAGCACCGGCACAAGCTCGTACAGGTTCAGCCCACCCTGAATGCGCACGCGCAACGACTCGGCTTGCGGCTTGTGGTGTTCCGGCACGGGCAAATCGTCGAGCAGCCCGAGCAATGTGGCTTCGACATGACTGGCAATGGCGCTGTAGCCGGCTTCGGGTTCCGGCGGAATAGCGAAGTCGGGGTCTGCCAGTTCCTGCTCGACGGTGGCGTGGATGGCGGCCGAAACGGTGGCACCGTCGGTGAGCAGCGAAGCGGACAGCGGCAGACTGTCGAGGGTCGACAACGACGAGCCCCGCGCGCTTCGCCGTGCTGCCAGTGCTTCGTTAATGGCCACCGTGGCCGCTTCACTGCCCGCTGCCGTGGCAGGCACCGTCGCCGGCTCAAGGGGTTGAGTCGTTGGCGTTGGCACGGCTGCCGGAGCGGGCGCGGTTGTAACGGCGGCGGCAGCGGGCTCCGATGCCGGCGTTGGCGTCAACGCGGGCGTCGGCTCAGCGGCCACTGGCGCTGCTGGTTGGACGGGGGCAGGAACCGGGTGCTGCACTGCTTGCGGCGCGGGCGCGGGCGGCGCTGCACTACTTGGTGTTTCGGGCGCTTCGCCGGCCCCGCCATCACGCCCGCCAAACAAGCGCTGCAGTAAGCCTGGGCGAGCGGCTTCAGGCGTTTCCAACACATCAAGTGCCTGGCGTTGCAGGCTGCTGAGTTCGGACAACAGCGCGGGCAGCTCGCGAACCTGACTGGCGCGGTTTTCTACCTGCTTGTTAAATTTTTTCAGCGGCTTGCGCACTTCGCTGGGCAAGTCGAGTTTGAGCAATTGGCTGACCAGCCCGCCGAGCGCTCCGGTGACTTGGCTGGCGCGCTCCACACGGCGCTGCTCAGAGTCGAGCACGGCTTTTTCCAGACGCGGAATCAGCGCGGAAAGGCCGGCGTCCATGTCGTCACGACGGACGATTTCCCGGAGCTCGGACATGCATTGGTCAACGGCCTTGTCAGTGCCTTCGGCCGCCAGCGAGCTGCGCACCAAGCCGCGGCGCAGTAAGTCCAGACGCATATCCCAGCGGCGCTCGAGCTTTTCCTGTTGCTCAAGGCTGCTGAGGTACTTCTCTTTCCAGCGCTGCGCGTCGTCACTCATGGGGTATTTCCGCGAGGGAAGTGTTGGATCTATCCGGCTGGCTGCACAGGCTATCAGGCAAGCGGATTTCGACGGCCACCGGCAAGTGATCGGAAATCGGCTGGGCCAGTACGCGCACAGCTTCCAGGGTCAAACTCGGGCTCAACAAAATATGGTCCAGACACCGCTGCGGTCGCCAGCTCGGGAAGGTGGCTTCCACTTGTGGGGCCAGCAAACCGAGGTCGCGCAGTGGTGAGTGCAGCAGTAAATCAGAAGCGTGGGTGTTCATGTCGCCCATCAAAACCTGATGGCGATATTCGCCGATCAGTTCACGAATATAGGCCAGCTGCCGTACGCGCGTTTTCGCCCCGAGCGACAGGTGCATCATGACCACCGCCAGCGCGTCTTCACCTTCGCCGAAGCGCAGCAAGATGGCGCCTCGTCCAGGCGGGCCGGGCAGCGGATGGTCTTCAATAACGGTGGGTTGCAAGCGGCTGAGCACGCCGTTGCTGTGTTGGGCCAGGCGCCCGAGGTTGCGATTGAGCTGCTGATACCAGTAAGGAAACGCGCCCAACTGAGCGAGGTGCTCGACCTGATTGATATAGCCGGAGCGATGGCTACCGCCGTCGGCTTCTTGCAGGGCGACCAAGTCGTAGTCGGCCAGTAGCGCGCCGATGCGCTGCAAATTGCTGGACCGGCCTTGGTGCGGCAGCAGGTGCTGCCAGCCGCGGGTGAGGTAGTGGCGATAGCTTTCGGTGCTGTTGCCAACCTGAATGTTGAAACTCAGCAGACGCAAACGCCCATCTGCCGGCAAGCCGCTGGAGTCGCATTGAGCATTGACCCGCGCATCACGCAGGCCGGCTACCCGTGGCGTACCCCAGCGACGGAGCATGGCGCGTTACTTCGCTGCGCGTTCTTTGGCGATCAATTGATCAGCCACTTGCAGGGCTTGATCCGGGCCGCCGGCCGAGCCGATGTCGAAACGGTATTTACCGTTGACGATCATGGTCGGTACGCCACTGATTTGATAAGCCAGCGCCAACTTCTTGTCTTTCTCGACCTGGCTCTTCACGCCGAAGGAGTTATAGGCCTTGAGGAACTCGTCTTTATCGATGCCCTGAGTGGCGAGGAAATCAGCCATTTCTTCAGGCTTGGCGAGCTTTTTACCTTGGTTTTGAATGGCGTCGAAAATGGCGCCGTGTACTTTTTCTTCAACGCCCATGGACTCGAGGGTCACGAACAGCTGGCCGTGGGCATCCCACACGCCGCCGAACATGGCTGGAATGCGGATGAAGTGAACATCGGCAGGCAGTTTTTTGATCCATGGGTTGATGGTGGGCTCGAAGTGGTAGCAGTGCGGGCAGCCGTACCAGAACAATTCAACGACTTCGATTTTGCCGGGCTTGGAAACCGGAACAGGGCTGCTGAGCTCGACATATTGTTTGCCGGCTTCGATCGGCTGCGCGGCGGTGGCGGTCGCAGTCATGCCGATCAGGCTCGCGGTAGCGAGGACAGCGCTGAAAATCAGGTTACGCATGCTTTACTCCTTGGCGGATAAAACTCGCCCGATAGCGAGCTGGATTTCGACCGATTGCCTGACGGCGGGTTCCCGGTTGAGGGCCAACATTGTACTGGCGGCTCCAACGAAAAAGGGTGGCTTTCGCCACCCTTTTCTGCCCGCTAATGCGTACCGGATATTACCGTTGCGCGATTAATGCAGGCCCTGGATGTAGCTGGATACCGCCGCGATATCCTTGTTGCTCAGCTTAGCTGCAATGCCGCGCATGATCATGCTGTCGCCATCGTTAGTGCGCTCGCCTTCGCGGAAGTTAGTCAGCTGCTTGGCGACATATGTGGCGTGTTGGCCGCCCAAATGCGGGAAGCCAGCGGCCGCGTTGCCGGCGCCGTCTGGCGAATGGCAACCGGTGCACGCTGGCATGCCGGTTTCCAGGTTGCCGCCGCGGAAGATTTCCTGACCGCGCGCCACCAGTTTCGGATCGGCTGTGCCGACGCTCATTTTCTGGCTGGAGAAGTAGGCAGCGATGTCTGCCAGGTCCTGATCGCTCAGGGGGGTGAGGATGCCGGTCATTTCCAGCACCACGCGGTTGCCGGATTTGATGTCTTTCAGTTGCTTGAGCAGGTAGCGCTCGCCTTGGCCTGCCAGTTTCGGGAAGTTTGGCGCAGGGCTGTTGCCGTCGGCACCGTGGCAAGCGCCACATACAGCTGCTTTGCCTTGACCTACAGCGGCGTCGCCTGCGGCATGAGCCATACCGGTGATGCCCAGGGTCAACAGCAGACTCACGAGTACTTTGTTCATCAGCTAATCCAATTACGGCTAAAGGGAGAGAATCAACGCGTGGCTTACTTGCTCATCCAGTGGATGACGGCTTGGAAGTCTTCAGCGCTACAGTCGGTGCACAAGCCGCGAGGCGGCATGGCGTTAAATCCATCGGTTACATGCTTCACCAGCGTATCCATGCCTTGGGCCAACCGCGGGGTCCAAGCAGCCGTGTCACCTTTTTTAGGGGCCATCGGCAGTTGTCCATTATGGCAGGCTCCACAGGAACGGTTGAATACCGCTTCCGGGTCCTGGGCTGCGTGAGCCATGGAGGACAACAACAGGGTAGTGGCTGTGAGCAGTAACAACTTCATCAGATCAACCTCATCAGTGAGGAACGTTCCGCATTCTGGTGAGCGAAATCGGTAAATCCTTCCTGCAAATGCTTGCCCTTATACCGGACAAAGCGCACACAAAATCTGCGGCATTATATACTGGCGTCACCGAAACGGAAACGACACCGCACGCCGGGCCACCTACTGGCACCGCCCTCACCGGAAAATTCGATGCAAGCCAAAAACCCCATCATCGGTCTGTGCCAACAGGCTGCGTTCATGATCAGCGCCGCAAAAGTTGATCAATGCCCGGACGACCAAGGCTACGAAGTGGCCTTTGCCGGCCGCTCCAATGCCGGCAAATCCAGCGCGCTCAACACGCTGACTCACGCCGCCCTCGCCCGCACTTCCAAAACGCCGGGCCGCACGCAACTGCTGAACTTTTTCCGCCTGGACGAAGAACGCCGCCTCGTCGATTTGCCCGGTTACGGCTACGCCAAGGTGCCGATTCCACTGAAGCTGCACTGGCAGCGCCACCTCGAAGCCTACCTGGGCAGCCGCGAGAGCCTCAAAGGGCTGATGCTGATGATGGACATTCGCCACCCGCTCACCGAGTTTGATCGGTTGATGCTCGACTGGTCCGCAGCCAGCGAAATGCCTATGCATATCCTGCTGACCAAGGCCGACAAGCTGGCCTACGGTGCCGCCAAGAATGCATTGCTAAAAGTGCAGACAGACCTACGCAAAGGCTGGGGCGACGGGGTGAGTATTCAGTTGTTTTCGGCGCCCAAGCGTCAGGGCATTGAAGAGGCCCAGGCCGTGCTGGCTCGCTGGATGGAGCTGGAAGACACGGTGGTGGCCGAGTAAATCGCAGGCAAAAAAAACCCCGAGCTTCGTATGGGGAGGGAGAGGCTCGGGGTTTAAGGGTCTGAACCGCTAGGGCGGGGCTCAGATATCTGCCAACACTTAACACAACATAGGAGCACCGAAGGGCTTCATCAGCCATTCAGTAACTCTGACCGCCCCCATTTGTGGAAAGTTCACCGGCCCCTTAAAACCGGTTAGTAATAAAAAGTGTCTTGGTAATTCCGTTAGCTTCCTAGCTTTCGGTTTCTGTGCGGCGTTATGCCGCAGCAGAAAAATGCCCAAGACGCCCTTTCTAGTGCGCTTCGTCCCAGTTAGCGCCGGTTCCGACCTCAACCAACAGCGGCACATCCAGTTCAGCGGCTTCGCTCATGCGCTGGCGAATTTCCGCGCTCACGGTGTCGACCAGGTCTTCGCGCACTTCGAGCACCAATTCGTCGTGCACTTGCAGAATAACTTTGGCATCCAGCCCCGATTCCGTAAGCCAGTTATCCACCTTCACCATCGCCCGTTTAATGATGTCGGCCGCGGTGCCCTGCATCGGCGCGTTGATCGCCGTGCGCTCGGCGCCTTTGCGCAAACCGGCATTTTTGGAGTGGATTTCCGGCAAGTACAAGCGACGCCCAAACAACGTTTCGACATAACCCTGCTCGCTGGCCTGCTCGCGGGTGCGTTCCATGTACGCCAACACGCCCGGGTAACGGGTGAAGTAGCGGTCGATATAGGCCTGCGACTGCTTGCGGTCGACGCCGATCTGCTTGGCCAGGCCAAACGCGCTCATGCCGTAAATCAGGCCGAAGTTAATGGCCTTGGCGCTGCGGCGCTGGTCGATGGTGACCTCTTCCAGTTCGACGCCAAACACTTCCGCTGCGGTGGCGCGGTGTACGTCCAGGTCGTTGCGGAAGGCATGCAACAAGCCTTCGTCTTGAGCCAGGTGCGCCATGATGCGCAGCTCAATTTGCGAATAGTCCGCCGCGAGCAACTGATAACCCGGCGGCGCGATAAAGGCCTGGCGAATGCGGCGCCCTTCCGCCGTACGAATCGGAATGTTCTGCAAGTTCGGATCGGTCGAAGACAGCCGCCCCGTCGCCGTCACCGCCTGATGGTAAGACGTGTGAATACGCCCGGTGCGCGGATTGATCTGTTCCGGCAGGCGGTCGGTGTAGGTGCTTTTTAGCTTGCTCATCGAGCGGTACTGCATCAGCACCTTAGGCAGCGGAAAGTCCTGCTCCGCCAGCTCGGCCAACACGGCTTCCGCAGTGGATGCCTGACCTTTCGCGGTTTTGCTCAGAATCGGCAAGCCAAGCTTTTCGTACAGAATCACGCCCAGCTGTTTGGGCGAGCCCAGGTTAAATTCTTCACCTGCGATGGCAAACGCCTCACGCTCCAGCTGGACCATTTTCTCGCCCAGCTCATGGCTTTGAATGCCGAGCAGATTCGCGTCCACCAGCGCACCGTTGCGTTCGATGCGCGCGAGCACCGGTACCAGCGGCATCTCAATGTCGTTAAGTACCTTGGCAAGAGTCGGCGTTGCTTCCAGTTTTTTCCACAGCGTTTGATGCAGACGCAGGGTGATGTCGGCGTCTTCTGCCGCGTAAGGCCCTGCTTGCTCAAGCGAAATCTGGTCGAACGTCAGCTGCTTGGCGCCTTTGCCGGCAATCTCTTCGAACGCGATGGTGGTGTGATCGAGGTACTTGAGCGCCAGCGCATCCATGTTATGGCGCGTGGCCACCGAGTCGAGCACATAGGATTCGAGCATGCTGTCGAACTTCAGCCCTCGCACATGGATGCCCTGCTCGGGGTCGCCGCCGATGGCGCAGTTCGCCAACACGTTGATGTCGTATTTCGCGTGCTGGCCGACCTTGGCTTTGTGCGGGTCTTCCAGAATCGGTTTGAGCGCGCGCAGCACCGAATCGCGATCAAGCTGGGCCGGTACGCCCATGTACGAATGGGTCAGTGGAATGTAGGCCGCTTCGTTGGGTTGCACGGCGAACGAAAGCCCCACCAGCTGCGACTGCTGAGCATCAAGGCCGGTGGTTTCGGTATCGAAGGCAATCAGGTCGGCCTTGTGCAGTTTTTCCAGCCATACCGCAAAGCGCTCGGCCTCGAGCACGGTTTCGTAATTAGCGCTCACCGCTGGCGCCGGCTCCGTGTCTTCTGCCAACGCGTTTGCTGCGCCCACATTGGCAGGCTCATCGAACAGCCCGCCCGTAAAACCGCCGGAGCGAATGGCGGCAATGTCGGCGGCCTTGGCGTCGCGCGCCAGTTCGTCCAAACCGCTCTTGAATTCCAGTAGGGAATACAGCGCCGCCAGGGCTACGCGGTCTTGCTCGCCGGGGTGCAGGCTTTCGATTTCGATATCCAGCGGCACGTCCAGCTTGATGGTCGCCAACTGATAGGAAAGAAAGGCCATCTCTTTGTGTTCGAGCAGCTTGGCCGGCAACGCTTTGGCGCCGCGAATGGGCAGCTCTGGCACCTTGTCGAGGTTGGCGTAGAGCACGTCGAGGCCGCCACCCACACCCACCAGCAGCCCAACGGCGGTTTTCTCGCCGACGCCGGGCACGCCTGGAATGTTGTCGACCTTGTCACCCATCAGCGCCAGGTAATCGATGATCAGCTCAGGACCGACACCGAATTTCTCCTTAACGCCATCAATGTCGTAGACGCTTCCCGACATGGTGTTGACCAACGTAACGTGCGGGCAAACCAGTTGGGCCATGTCCTTGTCGCCCGTAGAAATAACCACGTCGCGGCCTTGGGCAGCGCATTGCCGGGCCAGCGTACCGATAACGTCATCGGCCTCCACGCCCTCCACGCAAAGCAGCGGATAACCAAGGGCGCGCACGCTGGCATGCAGCGGCTCGATCTGCACGCGAAGGTCATCCGGCATGGACGGGCGATTAGCTTTGTAATCGGCAAACAGCTCGTCGCGAAAGGTGCCGCCCTTCGCGTCGAATACCACCGCAAACGGACTCTGCGGGTACTGCTTGCGCAGGCTTTTCAGCATGTTCAGCACGCCTTTAACGGCGCCGGTGGGCAAGCCTTTGGACGTGGTCAGCGGCGGCAAAGCGTGGAAAGCGCGGTAAAGGTAGGACGAACCGTCTACGAGGACGAGAGGAGTCTGAGACATGCGCGGAATCAACCTATAAGACGGGCCGTGGTGTACGGACAGCTGAAAAATGTAGCGAGCAACGGTGCGTGGGGCAATGTTTGCAGAAGGCCAAGCCGGGGCGTCTGAATGCCACGTCAGTAGTTTCGCGGCGGCCTGTTAGAATGGCCGCACCGTTGACAACAAAGGGACAAGGTTACCATGCGCACTCTTTCTAGCTTACTGCTGGCCGGCTTGCTCGCTGCGGGCTCGCTGAACGCTTACGCCGAAGACGAACCGGTGAGCGGCGATCCGGACGTAACCATCCGCCAGGACGGCGACAAGACCATTCAGGAGTACCGCCAGAACGGTTTCCTGTACGCCATCAAGGTCACGCCCAAAGGCGGCAAGCCCTACTTCCTGGTACGCGCCGATGGCAGCGACGGCAATTTCATCCGCTCCGACAATCCAGACATGCTGATTCCTGCCTGGGAAATCTTCAAATGGTAAGCGGCGCCTAACTCCACCCTCCTTATAAGCAGTTGGCAGGTTCTCGATGTCGGTATTCACCCCCCTCAGCCGTCCTGAGCTGGAAGCTTTTGTAGCGCCTTACGGCCTTGGCCAGTTGCGCGACTTTCAAGGCATCAGCGCCGGCAGCGAGAACAGCAATTTCTTTGTCAGCCTGGAGCAGGGCGAGTTTGTGCTCACCCTCGTAGAACGCGGGCCGATTGGCGATCTGCCGTTTTTCATCGAACTGCTCGACACCCTGCACGACGCTGGGCTGCCGGTGCCCTACGCCCTGCGCACCCGCGATGGCGAGGCGTTGCGCAGCCTGGCCGGCAAACCGGCGCTGCTACAGCCGCGCTTGGCCGGTAAACATGTAGAGCAGCCCAATGCTCACCACTGCGCGGAAGTGGGCACGCTGCTGGCCAACTTGCACAACGCCACGCGCGGCAAGGTACTGGAACGCCGCAGCGACCGTGGACTGGACTGGATGCGAAGCGACGGTGCGCCACTGCTGGCCAAACTCGATATGGCCGACCAAGCGCTGATGGCCGACGCGTTAAAAGACGTTGAAACCCACTACCACGCCATATTCGACCTGCCTCGCGCCAACCTGCACGCTGACCTGTTTCGCGACAACGTGTTGTTCGACGGCACGACGCTGGCGGGTTTGATCGACTTCTACAACGCCTGCTCGGGGCCGATGCTGTATGACGTCGCCATTGCCGTGAATGACTGGTGCTCCAGCGCCACCGGCGAGCTCGACGGCCCGCGCGCCAGGGCGTTGCTCGGTGCGTATGCGGCGCTGCGTCCATTCACGCCGAAAGAAGCGGAGCTGTGGCCCGTGATGCTTCGCGTGGCGTGCCTGCGCTTCTGGATTTCGCGGCTGATCGCAGCCGAATCGTTCGCCGGTCAGGATGTGCTTATCCACAACCCCGACGAGTTCCGCCGTCGCCTGGCGCAGCGCCAGGATGTGCTCCTGTCGCTGCCGTTTGCGCTGTAGCTCACAGCGCTTCCAAGCAACCCGCCAGCTCGTCGCCCAAGGTTTCCAATAGACGCTCATACCCGTGAGCGTCTACCGCGATTTCCTTCCCACCCAATGCGTCCAACTCTGCCAGGCGCACCGGCAAACCGGCGCTCAGCGTGTTGACCAAGCGCGGGCGCAGCGGTGGCTCGCTGAACACGCAAGTTGGTCCGGCTTGCTGCAAACGCTCGCGCATGGCCGCCACGTGCTGGGCGCCCGGCTGCACTTCGCTGGCAATGCTGAATACACCAGCGTGCTTCAGGCCGTAGGCCGATTCGAAGTAATCGAAGGCTTCGTGGAAGACGAAATAAGGCTTGCCCGCCACCCCCGCCACGCGCTGTTTCAGGCGTTGATCCAGCGCGCTTAACCGCTCGGTAAACGCCTTCAGGTTGGCTTGGTACCGCGCCGCGTTGGCCGGGTCCGCTGCGCTGAGATCGGCCGCCATGCGTTCGGCGATCACCCGTGCGTTGGCCGGCAGCAACCACAAGTGCGCATCCAGGCTGCCGGGTTGGTGATCATGGTCGTGCTCATCGGTGTCGCCGCTGTGGCCGGCCTCGTCGACATGGTCATGGCTTTCGCCGAAATGACGCAGGCTTAGGGCTGGCAGGTCTTGCACCGCCACAGTCGGCAAGGTGCGACTCTTCAATACGCGCGGCAGAAAGCTCTCCATGTCGGGGCCGATCCAGTAGAGCAACTGAACCTCAGCCACGCGTCGAACGTCCGAAGGGCGCAGCGCATAGTTATGTGGCGATGCGCCGGGCGGCAGCAACACCTCGGGTGTGCCTACACCGTCTTGCACCGCAGCCGCTATCAGCTGAAGCGGTTTAATGCTGGTGAGAACGCGCACATCGGCGTGGGCGGTTGCGCAAAAAAACAGCAGAAAGATCACAAGGAAACGCGACACGGGAACACACTCGCCGGGAAAAGGGTTATAGAATAACGTCTCTCTCACCAGCCGTCGCCGCCCAATGATCTTTACACCTTTGGCTTCACGTCCCCACGACCATTCCCACTGCGTGCACAACGCCCTCACCGAGGCGGACGCTATCTGCGAGCGCGCCGGTTTGCGCCTTACTGCCTTGCGCCGTCGTGTGCTGGAGCTGGTGTGGCAAAGCCATAAACCGCTGGGTGCGTACGACATTCTCGGCGTGCTGACCGAGCAGGACGGCCGCCGCGCCGCGCCGCCGACCGTGTACCGCGCCCTGGATTTCTTGCTTGAAAACGGCCTGGTGCACCGCATCGCCTCGCTCAACGCCTTCGTCGGCTGCAACCACCCTGCTCACGCGCACCAAGGTCAGTTTTTGATTTGTCGCACCTGTAGCGCTGCCATCGAGCTGTCCAACGACGCCATCAGCCAAGCCATTGTGGCTGGCGCCAGCGACGTGGGCTTCACCGTTGAAAGCCAGACTGTGGAAGTGGTTGGCGTCTGCTCCGGCTGTCAGAAAAAGTCATGAGCGAGGCTTTAATCCGCCTTGATGGCGTCGGCGTCAGTTTTGCCGGTCAGGCCGTGCTCAGCGACGTGCAACTGAGCGTGCAGCCTGGCGAAATCGTCACGCTGATCGGCCCCAACGGCGCAGGCAAAACCACCCTGGTGCGCGCCGTGCTGGGCTTGCTGAAAACCGAGGTGGGCAGCGTCTGGCGCAAGCCTAAACTGCGCATCGGCTATATGCCGCAAAAACTCCACGTTGACCCGACCCTACCGCTCACCGTGCTGCGTTTTTTGCGCCTGGTGCCCAAGGTCGACCGCACTTTAGCGGCGGCCGCGCTGGAAGAAGTGGGCGCCAGCCAGGTGATCGACAGCCCCTTGCAGAGCATCTCCGGCGGCGAACTGCAGCGCGTACTGTTAGCCCGTGCGTTGTTGCGCAAGCCCGAGTTGCTGGTGCTGGACGAACCCGTGCAAGGCGTCGACGTGGCCGGCCAAGCCGATCTGTACCGCTTGATTACCCGTCTGCGCGACCGCCACGGCTGCGGCGTACTGATGGTCTCCCACGATTTGCATCTGGTCATGAGTACCACCGACCAAGTGGTGTGCCTTAACCGCCATGTCTGCTGCTCCGGGCATCCCGAGCAGGTCAGCGGCGATCCGGCCTTCGCCGAGCTGTTCGGAAAGGACGCCCAGGACCTGGCGATTTACCACCACCACCACGACCACGCCCATGACCTCCACGGCGGCGTGGTGACCGACGCGCCCGCCGCAAACGGTTTGCGCATCCATGGTCAGGTGCAGCCGCATGTACACGGAGACGGCTGCAACCATGCCTGATTTCCTCGTTAACGCATTGCTCGCCGGTCTCGCGCTGGCGCTCGTCGCGGGCCCGCTGGGTTCGTTTGTGGTGTGGCGGCGCATGGCCTATTTCGGCGACACGTTGTCCCACGCCGCGCTGCTCGGCGTGGCCCTGGGCTTTTTGCTGGATGTCAGCCCAACCGTGGCGGTCACCGTGGGCTGCGTGCTGCTCGCCCTGTTGTTGCTGACCTTGCAGCAGCGCCAACCGCTGGCCTCCGACACGCTGCTGGGGATTCTGGCGCCGACCACGTTGTCGCTGGGGCTAGTAGTACTGAGCTTTATGCACGATGTGCGCATCGACCTGATGGGCTATCTGTTCGGCGACCTGCTGGCCGTGAGTAGCGCCGACCTCGCCTGGATTCTCGGCGGCAGCGCGTTGGTGCTGGTCGCGTTGACGGTGATGTGGCGGCCGCTGCTGGCGGTCACCGTGCATGAAGAGCTGGCCAAGGTTGAAGGCCTGCCCGTGGCCGGCCTGCGCCTGGCGCTGATGTTGTTGATTGCGGTGGTGATTGCCGTGGCCATGAAAATCGTCGGTGTGTTGTTGATCACCTCGTTGCTGATCATCCCGGCAGCCGCTGCGCAGCGCCATTCGCGCACGCCTGAGCAAATGGCGGGTGGCGCCAGCGTGCTGGGGTTGGTGGCGGTGTGCGCCGGGTTGTCGCTGTCGTGGTTCAAAGACACGCCGGCTGGCCCTTCCATCGTCGTCAGCGCCGCTGCGCTGTTTCTGCTCAGCTTCGCCCTGCCCCGTCGCCACGCCTGAAGCCGCCTGTCGCCCAGGCGCGCCCGGCGGTGTAAACTCGCCGGTTTTTGCGCACCCCGAGACCTGCATAGATGAAGCCGTTCGCCTCCCGTTATCTACCCGTTCTGGCGATTTCTCTGCTGTTAGGCGCATGCCAAAGCGCGGCGCCGAAAGTGGCCAGCCTGCCGCCGGACGAGTTGATCGTGGCCTTCCGCCAAGTGGAACAAAGTCTTAACGACGGTCAGCTTGGCGCTGCTGAAAGCCAGCTCGCCACTATCGCTCCGCGTGCCCAGGGCGACACGCGCCTGGAGCAGTACCAGCGCCAGTTGGCCGATGCTTACCTGAAACAAGGCAACGACGCCCTGCAGCAAGGCGACCTCGACACCGCCACCAAAGCCCTGAGCCACGCCCGCAGCCTGATGCCGCAAGCGCCAGCGCTGACCAAAGGCCTGGATAATTCCATTGCCCAGGCGCGTGCCGCAGAACTCTCGGCCGCTGATCAGGCGCGCGCCCGCGCCGCCGCTCAGACCGCCGCCAAAGAAGCTGCGGAAAAAGCCGAACAAGTACGCCAACAACGCCTGGCCGCCGAGCGCCAAAGCAAAGCCGCCACGGCCACGGCCGAAGTTGCCCCGGCGGCCGAGGCGGTTGTCGCGCCTTCCAAACCCAGCGCGCGCGTCATCAACCCAGGCGCCGCTTCCAGCGTGGTGCCGATGCCCATGCTAGACAACCAAGACAACGAACGTCTGCGCAGCCTGCTTGATGCCGTGGCCGCGGATGTTGTGACCTTCGACTGCGACGTACGCATCGAAGTACGCCAGAACAAGGACTACCCCTGGGTTGCGTCCCTGTTGCTCGCGCGGATCAAGCGCCTCGATCCGAGCTACAGTCCACGCCTGTCTCAAGCCCTCAAGCTGGAGCAAGTGCCGCGCCTGTTGCTCACTCCGCAAGCCAAGGGATGAGGCCAGCGTCCGGCTGGTGTTCCAGGCGGCCGGGCGACAGCGCACTACCTTCCACCGCAGCACCTTCTAGACTGTGGCAACGGTTTCGCTCGCTTAGAGCCGAAAGCTATAACCATAGGATTACAAAGATTTTTGCGGTCTATAGAGCGCCGGCTAGACTAGCGCCACTTATGCCTATCCGGCAGACCGCCAAACCCAAAAGGTTTAACGAGTGATCGACTTTCATCACGTCCACAAGGCGTATCGCGTCAACGGCCGCGACATCGCCGCCTTGCAGCCCACCGACCTGCGCATCGCCAGTGGCGAAGTGTTTGGCATCATCGGCCATTCCGGCGCCGGCAAAAGTACCCTGCTGCGTTTGATCAACCGCTTGGAAGAGCCTTCGGGCGGGCGAATCGAGGTAGACGGCGAAGACGTCACTGGCCTCGACGCCAATGGCCTGCGCCGCTTCCGTCAGCAGGTCGGCATGATCTTTCAGCACTTCAACTTGCTGTCCTCGAAAACCGTGGCCGACAACATTGCCCTGCCGCTGAAGCTGGCGGGCGAGCTGTCTTCCAGTGCCATCGAGCAGCGCGTTAACCAATTGCTTGAGCGTGTCGGCCTCACCGATCACGCCAAGAAGTTTCCGGCGCAGCTGTCGGGCGGTCAGAAGCAACGCGTAGGCATTGCCCGCGCCTTGGCGACGCAGCCAAAAATTCTGCTCTGCGACGAAGCCACCAGCGCCCTCGACCCGCAAACCACCGCCTCGGTGCTGGAATTGCTGGCGCAGATCAACCGCGAACTGAAGCTGACCATTGTGCTCATCACCCACGAAATGGACGTGATCCGACGCGTCTGCGACCGCGTCGCGGTCATGGATGCCGGCGTTATCGTCGAACACGGGCCGGTGACGGACGTGTTCTTGCACCCCAAACACCCGACTACCAAACGGTTCGTGATGGAAGCCGAGCAGATCGACGAAGACGAGCAGCGCGACGACTTCGCCCATGTCAGTGGCCGTATCGTGCGGCTGACGTTCCAGGGCGAGGCAACCTACGCACCGCTGCTGGGCGTGGTCGCGCGCGAAACCGGCGTGGACTACAGCATTCTTGCCGGCCGTATCGACCACATCAAAGACACTCCCTACGGCCAGCTCACCCTGGCATTGACGGGCGGCGATATCGAGGCTGCGCTCGCGCGGTTCGGCACCAGTGATGTGCACTTGGAGGTACTGCGCTAATGGACGCCCTACTCCCTAACGTCGACTGGGCCGAAATCTGGCAAGCGAGCCTGGACACCCTGAGCATGCTCGGCGGTTCGCTGCTGTTTACCGTGGTTCTCGGCCTGCCGCTCGGCGTGCTGTTGTTTCTCACCAGCCCTCGGCAAATGTTCGAACAGAAAGGCTTCTATGCCCTGCTGTCGCTGGTGGTCAACGTGCTGCGCTCGGTGCCCTTCGTCATTCTGCTGATCGTCATGATTCCACTGACCGTGCTGATTACGGGCACCTCGCTAGGCGTGGCCGGGGCCATTCCGCCTCTGGTAGTCGGCGCCACCCCATTCTTCGCGCGCCTGGTGGAAACCGCGCTGCGTGAAGTCGACCGCGGCATTATCGAAGCCACCCAGGCCATGGGCGCGACGACTCGGCAAATTGTCGTCAACGCCCTGCTGCCAGAAGCGCTGCCGGGCATTGTGGCGGCCATTACCGTGACCGCGATTACCTTGGTCTCCTACACCGCGATGTCCGGCCTGATTGGCGGCGGTGGTTTGGGCGACCTGGCCGTACGTTACGGCTACCAGCGTTACCAGCCGGATGTGATGGTGGTTACCGTCATTTTGTTGCTGGTGTTGGTGCAAGTGCTGCAAACCGTTGGCGACAAGCTGGTGGTGCACTTTTCCCGCAAATAGCGCTGCAAAAAATAACTGCAATTCGTTCGAATAAACCGTCACTAAACGAGTGCGGCCACTAGCCGCCAACACTGCATCCCACAAGGAACCCAGAGATGAAAAAACTGCTCGCTGCCCTGGCCACCGTTGCGGCGTTTTCCGCCCACGCCGAAACCCTGACCGTTGCCGCTACCGCCGTGCCCCACGCCGAAATTCTTGAATTCGTGAAGCCAGCCCTGGCCAAAGAAGGCGTAGACCTGCAAGTAAAAGTCTTCACCGACTACGTGCAACCCAACGTACAGGTTGCCGAAAAGCGTCTGGACGCCAACTTCTTCCAGCACCAACCGTACCTGAATGAATTCAACAAAAGCCGCGGCACTCACCTGGTCAGCGTGGTGGGCGTTCACGTCGAACCCTTCGGCGCTTACTCGAGCAAATACAAATCGCTCGACGAGCTGCCACAAGGCGCCACCGTGGTCATCCCCAACGACGCCACCAATGGCGGCCGTGCCCTGCTGCTGCTCGACAAAGCTGGCCTGATCAAGCTCAAAGACACCAAGAACATCCTGGCCACCAGCAAAGACATCAGTGAAAACCCGAAAGGCCTGAAATTCCGCGAACTGGAAGCAGCCACCCTGCCGCGCGTACTGAGCCAAGTTGACCTGGCCCTGATCAACACCAACTACGCGCTGGAAGCCAAGCTCGACCCGAAAAAGGACGCGCTGGTTATCGAAGGCAGCGACTCGCCTTACGTCAACAACCTGGTTGCCCGTGAAGACAACAAAGACTCCGACGGCATCCAGAAACTGGCCAAAGCCCTGCGTACTCCGGAAGTGAAGAAATTCATCGAAGAGAAATACAAAGGCGCCATCGTTCCGGCGTTCTGATGCTCAACGGATGAGTGTTGGGAAATGAAAAAGCCCGCTCGTGATGAGCGGGCTTTTTTGTGGGCGAGAGATTTTGGGTTGTAACCCTGGGGCTACGCGCCTAGGGCGTATCCAGCGGCTCGGGGATAAAGCCTTCTTCACGAAGCGCCTTGATCACACCACGGATTAGAAAGTTGTTTGAGAACCCGATCGTGTAAATCCGCGCCCCGGGACTGCTCGGTACGAGCATTCCTTGGCCCAACAGCTTTCGTATTTGATAGGTACGCTGCCCTGCGGTGAGCGTCGGCATCGCGGCCGCTATATCGCCAGATTTCACCGCCCCCCTCTCGATGGCGACCTCAAGGATCGTGCGCTCGGCTTCGGTAATCCACTCCCGTTCCCGAGCCATAGCCACTGCAGGGCGAAGTATGTGTTTTTTCAGATACCCGTATTGAGTAAGGCGGTCGACCTTTTGTAGCTCCACGCGAATGCCGTCGAGCACATAAGTGCACCAAGCCTCCAACCCGGCCGAAGTCCCTTTGTCGGCGGTTGCCAACATCGTGTAGTACTGCTCGCGGTTGTTACAGAACACCGCCGTTGGGTTGAGGACGCGCCCGCCAGTGCTTACGTTGAAGCCGTACTTGATTAGCAAGGCGTAAGTCAGAAGACGCACCACCCGTCCATTGCCGTTGCTAAATGGATGAATCCAGCCGAAACGGTGGTGAGCGAGCGCCACCTTCATCAAGTCGTATTTTGGCGGGTCGTTTCTGTTGGTGAAGGCGACGAGTTCTTCCATATATTCCGACACCATTACCGCGTCGGGAGGCAGGTGCGCGGACTGGGCGATACGCACCCCAGCGGTCCGGTAAGTGCCGGGCGTTCGGTCTCCCTCTCGCTCCAGGTCGTGCACGGCTATGCTGTGCAGTTCCCGAATTGTTCGCTCGGTCAGCGCCTCTCCTGGAGCCATCACCGTTTCGACGTAGTCCATGGCTTTCTCAATATTCGCCACTTCTCGAAGTTGATCCGTTGCGTCGGCTGACCCTTCTACTTTGCTATCGATGTAATCCGCGAGCGTTGTGTGGTTTCCTTCGATCCGAGCGGAGCCAAGGCTCTCCAGCGTATGGAACAACGACTTCAATTGGAAAAAAACGGACGGCGGCGTGTCACCTTCTAGCCGGAGCCGGCGCAGTTGTTCCAGTTCCATCAGCACATCGGCCAACCCGGAGTCGAAAGAAGGATTTAGCAGCTCCAACGGGTGATGAGAAAACGCGGCCATGTTGAATTATCTCTAAAGCGCTTTTTGATTATCTTTAAAAAAATCGCATGAGCGCCCGAATATCAAGGGGTACAGCGAAATGGCGGGAAGTGATTATCTTAAAAACCTAGTTAAGCTAAGTTAAAAACGCCGCGCAGGGAAGTCGAAATTTCGGTACTGAAGTTCCTCGCTTCGCTCTGCGGCGACCCCCGTCAAACCCATTACGACTTTATTCAGAAGTCACAGAAGGCGAGCTAGGCGATGTCGAACTCCGCTACGTGTTCGGATAGTTGCCGCAGATACCCTTCAAGGCTTCAACCCATCAAACAACGTCTGCGTCATTTGCCGGATGCGCTGCGCGTGGGCGTCGAAGTCGGGCTTGTCGGCTTGCACTAGGCGCATGAACAGCATGGAGCTGTAGTCGTTGAGGAAGTAGGCGACGAAGTCGACGTCGACGCTGGCGCTGAGCATGGTTTTGCCTTGTAGTTCGCGCAGCAAGTTGGCGATTTCGACTATCAGCCCGGCGTTCATGTCGGTGAACTGGCCGGCGGGTTCGTTGAGCAGCCCGAGGGGCAGCAGCTCGCGCCAGATGGCCGGTGGCAAGACGTTTAATTCGTGCCGCACGATTAGCGATTCGAGGTGGCACATGGCGTCCACAGCGTTATCAAAATCGGGAATCTGGGAGCGCGCATCGATGATGGCTTGCTTGTCGGCGTGCTCGACTAGGGCCAGGAGAATTTCCTGTTTGCTGCCGAAATAATTGAATACCGTGGGCGTCGAGACGCCGGCTTGCACCGCGATCTGTTCCACCGTCGTGGCAGCAAAGCCCTGTGTCTCGAAGAGCGCCAACGCCGCCGCGACTATCGCTTCCCTGCGCTGTTCTTTCTGTCGCTGCCGTAATCCCGTCACGCCAAGGTCCCCTGAGCACGCTTTGATAAGTGGCTGATTTTAGGCAAATTTAGATTGCGGTCAATATTTTTAGTTGACTATAAAAATTTATATGAATAAAACATGTCATCGCCAACGACGAGACATGCCCCATGAACAGCGAATTCACCCAGGCTTTATTGGGTGCTTATGAAGACGGTGCGCCGCCCGCTGCGCCTTTGATGCAAGGGTTCCCGCCCGCTGCCGAGCACCGCGTTACGTGGCACAACTTCATGACCCCGCCGCACAACCGGTGGGCGTTTCACAACCTGGGGCGCATCCGCCCGAGTATCACCGTTGAACGCGGCGCGTCGCCGTGTTCGCCGCTGTCGAGTGCGCCGCAGGCCATCGACAACTTCCGCTTCGAAAGCGCTGCGGGTCGACTGGTCACGCTGCAAGAGCATCTGCAAGCCAGTTGCACCGATGGTTGGCTGGTGATGAAAAACGGCGCTGTGGTGCAAGAGCACTACTTCAACGGCCACCAGCCGCACAAACGCCACATCATGTTTTCCGTAACCAAGTCGCTGATCGGCGTGTTGGCCGAAGCCATGGTCGGCTCTGGGCAACTGCGCGACGCCGCCCTGGCCAGCCACTATGTGCCGGAACTCACCGGCAGCGCCTTTGGTGACGCCACGGTGCGCCAACTGTTGGACATGGCTGTCGCCATCGATTACGACGAGGTCTATGACGACCCGCTCTCGGGAAGCTCGCAGTTCGGCTACGCCTGCGGGCTGACCGTGCCGCCGCCCGGCCTCACCGTCAGCCAGTCGCTCTACGAATACCTGCCGGCCACCCGCAAGAACGGCGAACACGGCGGCTTCTTCCATTACGTAACCGCCACCACCGAAGCCCTGGCCTGGGTAATGGAACGGGCCAGCGGGCGCAGCTGCGCCGAACAGTTGCGCGACGTCTGGCAAGGGCTTGGCTGTGAACGCGACGGCTATTTCGTGGCAGACCCGTGGGGTCGCAACGTCGCCGGTGCCGGCTTCAATGCCACGTTACGGGACATGGCGCGCTTCGGCTCGCTGCTGCTGGCCAAGGGCGAGGCGCAGGGGGGTCAACTCATTCCGGCAGCGGCCATCGAGTCGGTGCTGCAAGGCGGCGACCCGGCGATTTACGCCGCCAATGAAAACTTCGCCCTGTGGAGTCCCGGCGCCACCTATAAAAGCCAGTGGTATGTATACCCCCACGAGGCGTTGCTGGCGGTGGGTATTCACGGGCAAATTTTGTATGTCGACTTCGCCCAGCAGGTGGTCATCGTCAAGCAGTCGTCCTTGCCCATTGCCGAGAGCGTGCTGGACGTCGACACCCTGCGCCTCATCCGTTCCCTGGCCCGCGCGTTGTAACCGCTTCGAGGTATTGCCATGAACCACGTGCTGAAAACTTGCTTGATCGGGCTGCTATTCAGCGGCGTTACGGCGGCCGCCAATGCCGAGAAAATGGGTGGCGAGCTGCGGATCTACAACTGGATCGAATACCTGCCCAAAGACGTGCTGCAAGACTTCAAAGACCAGACTGGCATCAGCGTGCTGTACGACGTATTCGACAGCCCGCAAACCTTGGAGGCGAAGCTGCTCACAGGCTCGGCCGGCTACGACGTCGCGTTTCCCAGCAGCAGCCAGTTGCCCAACCTGATCAATGCCAAGGCGCTGCAACCGCTAGACCGCGAGCAATTACCGCATTTCAACCAGCTGGACCCCGCCTTTATGGCGCAGCGTCAGCAACTCGACCCGGGCAGCCGCTACGCCGTGCCCTACCTGTGGGGCAGCACGCTGCTCGGCTACAACAAAGCCAAGGTCGAAGCGGTGCTGGGCAAAGACGTCGACATGCGCGACTACGACCTGCTGTTCAAACCCGAAAACATTGCCAAACTCAGCCAGTGCGGCGTGGCCATCCTCGACAGCCCCGACGAAGTCGTGCCCATCGCCCTTCATTACCTGGGCCTGAACCCCAGCAGCGACAAGCCTGAGGATTACGCCAAGGCCGAAGCGTTGATGAAGTCCATCCGCCCCTACGTGCGCTATTTCAACTCCGCCAAATACCCGCAAGACCTCGCCAATGGCGATATCTGCCTGGCGCTGGGTTGGTCGGGCGGCATGCTGGCGGCGCGCAACATGGCGCTGGCCGCGAACAACGGCATCGACATCCGCATGGCCTTACCGCGCCAGGGCACGCTGCAATGGTCGGATGACATGGTCATCCCCGCCACGGCAAAAAACCTCAAACAGGCCCATGCGTTCATCGACTTCTTGCTGCAACCGGAAGTGATCGCCCGCGTCACCAATCAGATCGGCTACCCCAATCCGAATCCGGCGAGCACGCGGCTGATCAACCCGGAACTGCTGACCGAGAAAAACCTGTTCGTACCCGAGGCCGATCGCCATCTGTTGTTCCAGATCGAGCCGCCGAAAAAGGCCGCGCAGCGTTTGTTAACCCGGCTGTGGAACCGAATTCGGTCCGATGCCTGAGTTCGCGCCGAGCCAAACCCTGCACTGACCCGCTTATTAACCTGCAACGGAGAACGTCACCACCCAACACCTGCAACCTCACCTGCAACGCCGAGCGACGCCCCTTCGTATAAGAAAAATTTTCGACTCGAGCCTTTCGAGCCGGCGGGGTCGTTTTGCCCGAAAAACATAAAAGCGCCCCACAAAGCGCAGCGATGACCATCGCGAAGCTGTACCCAAAACAACAAGAGCCAGCGGTTTTTTCTGCCACATCAATCACAACAAAACGGAGCAGAAACACATGAACACCCTCATCAAGTGGAGCCTTGCGAGCGCCGCCCTGAGTTTTTCAGTCACCAGCCACGCCATCGACCTGACCCCCGAGGTAATGCTGGATCTCACCGTCATCGCAGCGAGCGACTATCGCGTTGGCGGCTTCTCTCTTACCCAGGGCAACCCGGTGCTGCAAACCGTCGCCAATCTGGTTCACAAACCGTCCGGCGTGTTTGCCGGCGTGTTCACCAGCAACGTCGACTTCGGTACCGACACCCGCCGCGAATTCGACTACTTCGTCGGCATCGCCCGCCCGCTCAGTGAAAACACGCGGTTCTCACTGGCGTATGTCGCCTACGACTACCCAAAAGACAGCTGGGTGAACTTCCACGAATGGGTCGGCACCTTCAGCTACAAAGGCGCCACGGCCGGTTTCAAATACACCAACGACCTGCAAAACCCGCCGGCTCTGGATGCCCTTGCCAAAGAGCTGGCGCCGTTTGGTATCAAGGTTCCCGAGCGTGACAACGACCGGATTATCACCTGGGTGGAGTACACCCAGCCGATGCCCTACCAAACCCTGCTGAACGTGCGCTACGGCTACAGCGACACCCATGACGAAATGGCCTACCGCGACGGCAGCGGCGACTATCGCAGCACCTACTACGACTGGAGCGTGGGGCTGAGCAAGAAGATGTTTGGCCTCGACTGGAAAGCTACTTACATCGACACCGACCTGTCGCAGGCTGAGTGCATGTCAGCCTTTGGGCGCGCCGGTGAGTGTTCGGCCACTGTCGTGGCGTCGGTTTCCAAAAACTTTTAATCACAGCGGGACAGTTTGCTTATGTACTCGACCTATCTAAAACACCCGCTTCGTTGCGGCGCATTGAGCCTGGCCTTGTTGCTAGGCGCCCACGGCGTGGCCTTGGCCCAAGCGCCCGAAGATGAGGGTATGCCGCCGTCTGATCGCAGCTTTCAAGCGTTCTGGGGCAAACGCGTGACCGGCTACCTGAAAGCCGCCGACGGCACAGAGCTGCGTTACTCCGTGCTGCTGCCCAAAGCCGAGGGAAAATTCCCCGTGTTGGTGCGCTACAGCGGCTATGACTCCGGCAGCATCGGCGGCCCAGCGTACTTGGGTGACAACGAAACCTTCTCCGTCGCCATGGACAAAGAACTGGTCGAAAAAGGCTACGCCGTCATGGGCGTGCAAGCCCGTGGTACCGGTTGCTCACAAGGCACCTTCGATTTTCTGGGCCCGCAATACGGCACCGATGGCCGCGACGCGATT
The DNA here is from genome assembly GCF_979254655.1 of Pseudomonas sp. AC229. NCBI lineage: Bacteria > Pseudomonadati > Pseudomonadota > Gammaproteobacteria > Pseudomonadales > Pseudomonadaceae > Pseudomonas > Pseudomonas sp. AC229. The sequence goes on along the minus strand of NZ_CEEDHK010000006.1, from coordinate 73,764 downwards.
GAATTCGCTGCGACCCAAAGCTGGTCCGACGGCAACATCGGCATGTTCGGCTGGTCGTGGGCCGGCATGTCGCAACTGATGACCGCCGAAGAGCAACCCAAGCACCTGAAAGCCATCGCCCCTGGCATGGTGCTCGGCGATGCCCGAGGCGACAGCTGGGCGCCTGGCGGCGTGCCAAATCAGGAGTTCACCACCACCTGGCACTGGTTCGTCGACCAGCGCTGGCAAGCGGTGAAAGCCAGCGCCGAAGCGGAACATGACCAGCGCTGCCTGGCGCAAGTGGCCGAGAACCAAGCCAAGGTGGTCAGCACGTCGCTGATGTACAACCTGCTTCGCCACCCGCTACGTGATGAATGGACCGAGCAGCGCAGCAGCCCCCGTGACCGCGCGGCGCAGATCAAGGTGCCGGTGTTGTCCATGCAGGCCTGGCAAGACGAAGCGGTGCTGGCGCGCGAAGGGTATTACCAAGAGCGCCTCGATCCGAAACAGCTGTGGATGGTGCAAGCCAGCGGCGGCCACAACCTTTACGAGTCCGAGCGCTTCCGCAAAAAGCTCGGCGCCTTCCTCGATCATTTCGTCAAAGGCGAGCGCAACGGTTTCGAGAAAACGCCACGGCTGGAAATGTGGCAAGAAACCGTGGCGGACAACCGCAACGGTCGCCATGAGCCCAACGAAACCGCGCGGCCAACCTGGACCATCGAGCGCGACAGCTACCCGCTCAAACCAAAGCCGGTGGCCTTCGCCCTCAGCGAAAAAGGCCAGTTGATTGAGAACGGCAAAGGCAGCGGTGCGCCGGATGGCTACAACTATCCGATCCCCGGGCCGGACGTGAACACCTTCCTCAAGGACAACGCCTGGGGCCCACAGCATCCGATCTGGCGCGAAGGCAGCCTGGCGTACACCAGCGCGCCGCTGACGCGTGACTTTCTGAGCTACGGCACCGCGAGCGCCGACCTGTGGGTTACCACCTTTCTGGCACCGGATACCGACCTGCAAGTGACCGTCACCGAAGTGCGCCCCGACGGCCAGGAAGTGTATGTGCAGCGCGGTTGGCTGCGGATGTCGGCGCGTAAGCTCGACGACGCGCGCTCCACCGCGCTTCGCCCATGGCTGCTCGACACGCCGGACTCCGTGCAACCGATGCTGCCGAATGTGCCGACGTTGGGCCGGATGGAAATTCCGCCGTTCTCCCACCCGTTCCGCAAAGGTTCGCAGCTGCGGATCTGGATCGACGCGCCGTCGCGCACAGGTGGTTATGGCTTTGACTACTTCTCCATCCCGAGCCGCAACAGCGTGCTGCACGACGATGCGCATCCGTCGCGGCTGGTGCTGGGCGAGCTGACCGGCGTCGACATTCCGAGCGCGCTGCCGGCGTGCGACACGTTGCTTAAACAGCCGTGCCGACCTGATCCCCTGAAGTGAACCCAACGGCGATCGGACGGTGGCGTCCGATCGCTTTAATTTTTGAAATTGAAGGAGCGTAAACCATGAAATTGTCCCGCACATTCCTGCACACCTGCACCGGTTTGGCCTTGCTGCTAGCCGCTACTGCCGGCCAGGCCGCCGAGCTCAAAGAGAAGATTGCCAATCGCCTGACCAACGAGCTGGTGCTGCAAATCAACGTGCAGCTCGGCCCGCGCGAAGAAATGGGCAAAGGGCCGGATGGCACCCGGGTTAACTACCCCATCGCGGGTGGCACGTTTGTCGGCAAAGATATTGATGGCAAACCCATGAAAGGCACCGTGGTGCCTGGCGGCGCCGACATGTCGGTGATGCGCGAAGACGGCGTTACGCGTATCAACGCCCTGTACCGGCTGAAGACCGATGATGGCGAAATCATCATCATCGACAACGCCGGCATCTGGCGCCTGAACGAATCGGGCCTGGCCAAACAAGCTAAAGGCCTTGAGTTCAAAGACATGAAAGAAACCGACTTCTACTGCCGCACCGTGCCCTCGTTTAAAACCCAACCGGGCAAGCACGCCTGGCTCAACGACTACATCTTCGTGGGCTCCATTGACGGTGTCAGTGAGCATGAGGTCTTGATCAGCGTTTATCGTATGGCCGGCGCTTAATCAGAACGGAAAGATCGCGGTTTCGACCGCGTTCTTTCCCCCCCTCGAAGCAGCATTGAAGGGGGATGGCAGAGCGACTATTTCGCTCACGCCATTGCTTTTTACGACGTTAAAAAAAGGGAAGGAGTGCCTGAGGGTAGCGAGGCATTTCCTGCATAGCTTCCTGCAGCAGACCCATACGCTGGTCCGACTTTAATTTTAGGTCGCGGCCATGAACAAACACTGCTTTCGCCTCATCTTCAGCAAGCCTTTGGGCTTCTTAATTCCCGTCGCGGAAATCACTACTGCCCAACGTAAACCCGGGCAGCGGCAAGTGCCTGCGGCTACTTCAGTCGAGGCTAAACCGCCGGCGTTTTCGCTTAAACACCTGGCGCTTTCTCTGTTGATGGCCGGGGTTCCGAGTTGGGCCGCCGCAGAAATTCTGCTGGATCGCAGCAACAGCGCCACGGTATCCAGCGCGGCCAATGGCGTGCCGGTGATCGAGATTGCCAAAGGTCTCGGTATGGACGTATGGCTAAACAACTGGGGTGTCCTGAAAACTGAAATTAAAGGGCTTGTCGATAATGGCGAGACTCTCGGAAATAGAACGACGAACGAATCTCTGGAATATTGGCGAGGAGACGATTTCGGCCGCGGAAAAATTCCCACCACCGTAGAAGAACAATTCAGATATATGACTAACCCACAAAATGGACCGGTGGCGGAGTTCTTTGCCAGCATGTCAGCGAAGGAAAAAACGGACGCACTTTTACAAGTGCTTTCGAATTTTTCTGATGAAGAGGAACTATGCTTGTTCTGCAAATATAGTGCGCCAGGCAATCCTGAAGAGCGTGCAGAAATGGCCGAAACACTACTTTCGCGGAAACAAGAAGTTGAAGAACTTTATCATAAGTTAAGTTTTCCAAAGCTGTAGTTTACCAACGAGCCAATACTACGCTCACCCCACCCTTTGCAACTCCACCCCCAGCTGCTGCGAAAAACATGGCCATTTTTTCCAAGCAGCATGGGTGCTGGGGTTACTGAGGCGGCTGCGGTACGCCTGCACCGATTCCTGCTCGAAAATGCTCGCTTCGAGCATGCCATCCACTGCGCGGTGAACCACTTCATCCAACTCGTTGGCGAAGGGTTCGCCGATCAGTTGGTGGGCGATTACGTTGGCCAGCGTCGTGTCGAGCGGGATCAGCGGCTGGCCTAAATGGGTGATGTAGCGGTCGTTCACTTCTTCAACCAGACGGTGGGCCAGGTAGGCCTCGTCGAGCATGCCGTCCAATCCTTCGTGGCCGTCCATTAGCGCTGATGGTTCGAGGAAAAACGCTTCGGCAACTTTCAGCACCGGTTTGATCTGCCCCTCAATGCCTGCATCCCGCGCCACTTGGTTGGCGGCGTCCAAAATGTCTGGCACCTGATCGATATAAGCCTTCACAAAACGCACCAGCGCCTGCTTGCCATCACCTTCGGGTAATCGAATGGTGTGGTGCAGCTCGGGCATTTTTTGTTCCAGCAGGTTGGCAAGGTTGGCGCTATCGGCTTCGTGTTGATGGGCGCGCTGGATCAGCTCGCGCAGTGCGGCGGTTTTCATGACTGCTCCCAAACAAAGGACATGGGTAAATGGACAGCCCCGTTCACGGATGAAACAGGTCGAAGACAGAGACATTAGCTGGCAGCGAGCGGGTGTTAAGACCGGATTGTCATAATTACGAAACTTTTATGCTGGCCCGTTATAACGCTAGCGTTACACCTTTCTCCAAGCCAATAGAACCGGGGGCTTTAGCACAAGGCCTGGCCGGTTGCGGCGATTTTTGCCTCGACATTGCGAGGTGCAAGTCGCTGGCTATACTCCGACTCGAAAGGCTGATTCGAAACACATGACCTGATGAACCCGGACTGAGCCACGGCAAGGCGAGGGTGCGACAGCTAAGTCAGTTTTCTAGCAGACGCTCCCTTGGCCGCAGGCATAGCCGGCGGGATAACAAGAACGATAAGGGGAACCCGCAATGATGCGACATCCACGAGTTTGGATGGGCCTCCTGCTGTGGTCGGTATTCAGCCAGGCGAACGCTGCCTGGACCATGAATATGACGCAGGGTGCAACGGCAACCAGTAATGCCGTGTTCGATCTGCACATGACAATCTTCCTGATCTGCGCCGTCATCGGCGTGCTGGTATTCGGCGCCATGTTCTGGTCGATGCTGGTCCACCGCCGTTCCACCGGCCAGGTCGCCTCACACTTCCATGAAAGTACGACGGTCGAGATTCTCTGGACCGTGGTGCCCTTCATCATCCTTGTGGCGATGGCCGTTCCGGCGACCAAAACCCTGATCAAAATCTACGACAGCAGCGAGTCGGAGCTGGATATCCAGGTCACCGGCTACCAGTGGAAGTGGAACTACAAGTACCTCGGCCAAGAGGTGGAGTTCTTCAGCAACCTGGCCACGCCCACCGAGCAAATCCATAACCAGGCGCCCAAAGACGAGCACTACCTGCTCGAAGTCGATCAGCCGCTGGTGATTCCTGCCAACACCAAAGTGCGCTTTCTGATCACCGCTGCCGACGTCATCCACTCATGGTGGGTGCCGGCCCTGGCGGTGAAACGCGATGCCATTCCAGGCTTCGTCAACGAAGCCTGGACCAAGGTCGACAAGCCCGGCATTTACCGTGGCCAATGCGCCGAGCTGTGCGGCAAAGACCACGGGTTCATGCCCATCGTGGTCGAGGTCAAATCCAAAGAAGATTTCGCCAAGTGGCTGGATGAGCGCAAGCAGGAAGCCTTGGCGCTTAAGGAGCTGACCAGCAAGGAATGGACGCGCGAAGAATTGGTTGAGCGCGGCGACAAGGTCTACCACACCACTTGCGCTTCCTGTCACCAGCCTGAAGGCCAGGGCCTGCCGCCCATGTTCCCGGCGCTCAAGGGCTCCAAGGTGGCCACCGGGCCGAAAGAAGACCACCTGCACACGGTGTTCTTCGGCAAACAGGGCACGGCTATGGCGGCGTTCGGCAAGCAGTTGTCGGAAGTGGATATCGCCGCGGTCATCACCTACGAACGTAACGCGTGGGGCAACAACGTCGGTGACATGGTCACCCCCAAAGACGTGCTGGCCCTGAAACAGGCGAAGGAATAGGAGACCCATCATGAGTGCAGTGATTGAGCCTGGCCATGCTGGGCACGCCGACCACGACCACGGTCATCACGGCCCCGCCAAGGGCCTGATGCGCTGGGTGCTGACCACTAACCACAAAGACATCGGCACCATGTACCTGTGGTTCAGCTTTGCGATGTTTCTGATTGGCGGCTCGTTCGCCATGGTGATTCGCGCCGAACTGTTCCAACCAGGGCTGCAAATTGTCGAGCCCGCTTTCTTCAACCAAATGACCACCATGCACGGCCTGGTGATGGTGTTCGGTGCGGTGATGCCGGCGTTCGTCGGCCTCGCCAACTGGATGATTCCGCTGATGGTCGGGGCGCCGGACATGGCCCTGCCGCGCATGAACAACTTCAGCTTCTGGCTGCTGCCGGCCGCCTTTGGCTTGCTGATCAGCACGCTGTTCACCGCCGGTGGCGGACCGAACTTTGGCTGGACGTTCTACGCGCCGCTGTCCACCACCTACGCGCCGGAAAGCGTGACGTTCTTTATCTTCGCCATTCACCTGATGGGCATCAGCTCGATCATGGGCGCGATCAACGTGATCGCCACCATCCTCAACCTGCGCGCTCCCGGCATGACGCTGATGAAAATGCCGCTGTTCGTCTGGACCTGGCTGATCACCGCGTTTCTGCTGATTGCGGTAATGCCGGTGCTGGCCGGTTGCGTGACCATGATGCTGATGGACATTCACTTCGGCACCAGCTTCTTCAGCGCTGCGGGTGGCGGTGACCCGGTGCTGTTCCAGCACGTGTTCTGGTTCTTCGGCCACCCCGAGGTGTACATCATGATTCTGCCGGCCTTCGGTGCCGTCAGCTCGATCATTCCGGCGTTCTCGCGCAAGCCGCTGTTCGGCTACACCTCCATGGTGTACGCCACAGCCTCGATTGCCTTCCTGTCGTTTATCGTCTGGGCGCACCACATGTTTGTGGTCGGCATTCCGTTGGTGGGCGAGCTGTTCTTCATGTACGCCACGCTGCTGATCGCCGTGCCCACCGGGGTGAAGGTGTTCAACTGGGTGACCACCATGTGGCAGGGCTCGCTGACCTTCGAGACGCCCATGCTGTTTGCCGTGGCCTTCGTGATTCTGTTCACCATTGGCGGCTTCTCCGGGCTGATGCTGGCCATCGCCCCGGCGGACTTCCAGTACCACGACACCTACTTCGTGGTGGCGCACTTCCACTACGTACTGGTGCCCGGCGCGATCTTTGGCATCTTCGCCTCGGCTTACTATTGGTTGCCGAAATGGACCGGCCACATGTACGACGAAACCCTCGGCAAGCTGCATTTCTGGTTGTCTTTCGTGGGCATGAACATGGCGTTCTTCCCGATGCACTTTGTGGGGTTGGCCGGGATGCCGCGACGGATTCCGGACTACAACCTGCAGTTCGCCGACTTCAACATGGTGTCGTCCATCGGGGCGTTCAGCTTTGGCGCCACGCAGTTCCTGTTTTTGTTCATCGTCATCAAGTGCATCCGTGGCGGCAAGCCGGCGCCGGCCAAGCCGTGGGACGGGGCCGACGGGCTGGAGTGGACCATTCCATCACCTGCGCCTTATCACACCTTCACCACGCCACCGGAAGTGAAGTGAGTCTGCAATGAGCGACGGCTTGCCGACCAAAACCCTGGTCACCCGCCTGCTGCTATTGGTGGTGGTGATGTTCGCGTTCGGCTTTGCCCTGGTGCCGATTTACGACGTGATGTGCAAAGCGTTTGGCATCAACGGCAAAACCTCCGGGCAGTACGCTGGCGCGCAACAGCAGGTGGATGAAAATCGGCAGGTGAAAGTGCAGTTCATGGCCACCAATGCGGCCGACATGGTGTGGGAGTTCCGCCCAGTGTCGAGCGATTTGGTGGTGCATCCGGGGGCGGTCAACGAGATGACGTTTATCGCCCAGAACCCCACGGACAAACCCATGGCGGCGCAGGCCATTCCCAGTATTTCGCCGTCCGAGGCAGCGGCCTATTTTCACAAGACCGCCTGCTTTTGTTTCAACCAGCAAGTGCTGCAACCCGGTGAACGCGTAGAAATGAAGGTGCGCTTCATCGTCGACCGTGATCTGCCCAAGGACGTCTACCACCTGACCCTCGGTTACACGCTGTTCGACATCACTGCTCGCCATGCGCCGATCGCGGCCAAGTAAGCGGTGTAAAACAAGGAGAACAATAAAATGGCGACGCACGACGAGGCCCTGCCAAAGAGCCCCAACTCCACCTACGAGCATTACTACGTTCCGGCGCAGAGCAAGTGGCCGATCATTGCCACCATCGGCATGCTCGTCACCATGTACGGCCTGGGCACCTGGTTCAACGACCTGAAGGCCGCCCGGCCTGAATCCCACGGCCCGCTGATTTTCAGCATCGGCGGTTTGCTGGTGGCGTACATGCTGTTCGGCTGGTTCAGCGCGGTGATCAAAGAAAGCCGCTCGGGCCTGTATAGCGCGCAAATGGACCGCTCCTTCCGCTGGGGCATGAGCTGGTTCATCTTCTCGGAAGTGATGTTTTTCATCGCTTTTTTTGGCGCGCTGTTCTACGTGCGTTACTGGTCCGGCCCGTGGTTGGGCGGCGAAGGTGCGAAGGGCATCGCCAACATGCTGTGGCCGAATTTCGAGTACACCTGGCCGATGCTCAACACGCCGGATCCCAAGCTGTACCCGGCCCCGAAAGCGGTTATCGACCCGTGGCACCTGCCGCTGATCAACACCATCTTGCTGATCAGTTCCAGCGTCACCGTCACCCTGGCTCACCACGCGTTACGCCACGGCAAACGCGCCGCGCTGAAGGGCTGGCTGGGGCTGACGATTGTGCTCGGCGTGTGCTTTCTGGCGCTGCAAGTTACCGAATACGTTGAGGCCTATCACGAGCTGGGGCTGACGCTGGGCTCGGGTATTTATGGCGCCACGTTCTTCATGCTCACCGGCTTTCACGGTGCCCACGTGACCATCGGCACGCTGATGCTGACCATCATGCTGCTGCGCATCATGAAAGGGCATCTGGACGAGAAACAGCACTTCGGTTTCGAAGCGGCCAGCTGGTATTGGCACTTCGTCGACGTGGTGTGGGTGGGGCTGTTTATTTTCGTGTACGTGCTCTGAGGCGCACTTACCAGCGCGCGTGACTGACCAGCTGGCCGCTGTAAAAGCCCCAGGTGATCAGGGCCACGGTCAACGCCGCCAACACCACCCGAACGGTGAGGGCGTTGACCACGCGCGACGAGTTGCCTTGGTCTTTGACCAGAAAGAACAGGCCGCTGAACAGGCTGACGATGGTGGCCAAGAGCATGAGCACGATTGCCGCTTTGAGCATGGTGTGAGTCTCGCCAATGGGGAAGGGGAATGCTGTGGAGTATAGCCAGTCACCTGCCGCTGTCCGGGCTCGCCAGATGAGGCGGTTTCGCCCCGGCTGGCTGCCGACACTGGTGGTGGCCATGCTACTGCCGGTGCTGGTGTGGCTGGGCTTCTGGCAGTTGGCGCGCGCTGAAGAAAAGCGCCAGTTGCTCGCCAGCTACGAGGCCCGTCGCGGCGCCGAGGCCATCGGCATTCTGGAACTGGAAACCACGCCCGATGCGGCTTATCGCCGGGTGCGTTTGAGCGGCCACTTCGACGACCAACACAGCGTATTGCTCGACAACCGCACCCGCGACGGCAAGGTTGGCGTCGAGCTGCTGCAACCGTTTTACGACCAGGCCAGTGATTTGTGGGTGCTGGTCAATCGCGGCTGGCTGCCCTGGCCGGACCGGCGCAACGCCGCGCAATTCGCCACGCCCGCGGCCGTGCAAAACCTCGATGCCTGGGTGTACGTGCCGCCCGGCGAAACCTTTCAACTGCAAGCCGACGCGCCGAGTAACCAATGGCCGCTGCTGGTAAACGCCGTGCACCCGCACGCGCTGTGGACGCAACTGGGCCGCGCCGGCCTGGCCTATGAAGTACGCCTGCAACCGAGCGCTGCCGCTTACCAGGCCGGCTGGCCCGTGGTCGCCATGGGCCCCGAGCGGCACCAGGCGTACGCCGTGCAATGGTTCGCCCTGGCGGCGGCGCTGTTGGGTTTATTTGTCTACTTCGGCTTTCACGCCACCGCCAAACACGAGCCTGTTTTGGGAGAACAACAACCATGAATCCAGCCATGCCAATGCCCCATGCACCTGTGCGCCGTCGCGGTCGCTTGCAACTGCTGTTGCTGCTGGCCCTCACCGTCGGGCCGATGGTGCTCGCCACCGCCATGTACCAGTTCCGCTTCTGGGTGCCGGAAGGGCGCAACTACAGCGGCGAGCTGATCGGCAATGGGCAAAACCGCACCGATCTCGGCGTGCTGGGCAGCGACGTCAGCACTTGGCAAATTCTGGTGACGGCGCCAGGCACCTGTGAAGACGACTGCCGGCAGCTGGTGTATCTGGCCCGGCAAATTCAAATCGGCCTCGGCCGGGAAGCCTCGCGCGCCACCCATGGCCTGGCCACGGCACAACCCGTCAGCGAGGCCTATAACGCCGAGCTGGCACGCGACTACCCGCGCCTGGACCGCTACGGCCTCGATGCTCAGGCCTACAGCAAAGCCAGCCCGGCCACCGGCAGCGCGCCGCAGCTATGGCTGATCGACCCCCACGGCAATCTGGTGCTGCGCTATGACGCCAAGACCAAAGGCAAGGCGATTCTCAACGACCTGCGCCTGCTGCTGAAACTGTCGAATATTGGTTGAGCTAAGGAATTTCCCATGGCCAAACCCGGATTTCGCCTTGCCCTGCTCGCCACTGTTTTGGCCGTGGTCGTGGTGCTGCTCGGCGCCTACACGCGGTTGACCCACGCCGGCCTCGGTTGCCCGGACTGGCCGGGCTGCTACGGCTTTATCAGCGTGCCCGCCAGCGAGGCGCAGCTGGCCCATGCCGAGGCCAACTTCCCCCACGCGCCGGTTGAGGCCCACAAGGGCTGGAACGAAATGATCCACCGCTACTTCGCCGGCAGCCTGGGGCTGGTGATTCTGGCCCTGGCGGTGCTCGCGGTTCGTCGGCGCGGCGAGCCGCAGCAGCCGCTGAAACTGCCGTTGCTGTTGCTTGGTGTGGTGGTGGCGCAGGCCGCGTTTGGCATGTGGACCGTCACCCTCAAGCTCTGGCCCCAAGTGGTGACAGCGCATTTGCTCGGCGGCTTCACCACCCTGGCGCTGCTGTTTTTGCTGACGCTGAGGTTGTCGGGCCGCCTGCCGAGCCTGCCCGCGATTCCCGCCCGGCTGCGGCAGTTAGCGGCGTTGGGCTTGCTGGTAGTGATTGGCCAAATTGCCCTCGGCGGTTGGGTCAGTTCCAACTACGCAGCCGTGGCCTGCATCGATTTGCCCACCTGCCACGGCCAATGGTGGCCGGCCATGGATTTTGCCAACGGCTTTCACCTCAGCCAGCACATCGGCCCGAATTATCTCGGCGGTCAGCTCGACAGCGATGCCCGCACCGCCATTCATTTCACCCACCGCCTCGGCGCCATGCTGGTCACGGTGGTGTTGCTGATACTCGCCTGGCAACTGCAACGCAGCGGCCATGGCCGCCTGGCCGGTTTGTTAGTGCTGGCCTTGGGTGTGCAGATCAGCCTGGGCGTAAGCAACGTGTTGCTGCACCTGCCGCTTGCGGTGGCGGTGGCCCATAACGCCGGCGGCGCGCTGTTGTTGCTGACGCTGGTGCTGGTGAATTACCGGCTGCGTGCGGTTGCCAACCCCGCGCGTGCAGCGGAAAAAAATTGGGTTAGCCAGTCGGCGGCCTGACCGATAAAAACAAGAAGGAGAGACGCCATGGCCACTCTACTCAGCCAAGCTCACAGCCAAGCGCTTTGGCGCGACTACCTGGAGCTGACCAAGCCCAAGGTCGTGGTGCTGATGCTCATCACCTCGCTGGTCGGCATGTTCCTCGCCACGCGTGCCGGGGTGCCGTGGACGGTGCTGGTGTTCGGCAACTTGGGTATCGCCTTGTGCGCGGGCGGAGCGGCGGCGGTCAACCATGTGGTGGATCGGCGCATCGATGCCGTTATGGCACGCACCCACAAACGCCCGCTGGCCGAAGGCCGCGTATCGCCTGTGGCGGCGCTGACGTTTGCCATGGCGCTGTCGGTGGGCGGGCTGGTGATTCTGCTGGCCTTCACCAACGAACTGACCGCGTGGCTGACCCTGGCGTCGCTGCTCGGTTATGCCGTGCTGTACACCGGCTTTCTTAAGCGCGCCACGCCGCAAAATATCGTCATTGGCGGCCTGGCGGGCGCCGCGCCGCCGCTGTTGGGTTGGGTCGCGGTCACCGGCCATATCAGCGCCGAACCGCTGCTGTTGGTGCTGATTATTTTCGCCTGGACGCCGCCGCATTTCTGGGCCTTGGCCATTCACCGCAAGGCCGAATACGCCAAGGCCGACATCCCCATGCTGCCCGTGACCCATGGCGAGCACTACACCAAAGTGCATATCGTGCTGTACACCTTGGTGCTGCTGGCGGTGAGCCTGATGCCCTACGTGATTCACATGAGCGGCTTGCTCTACCTGGCCTGCGCCGTGGTGCTGGGCGCGCGGTTTCTGCAATGGAGCTGGGTGCTGTACCACGACAGCAAACCGCACGCCGCTATCAACACCTTCAAATACAGCATCTACTACCTGTTCCTGCTGTTCATCGCGCTGCTGGTGGACCATTACTTTTTGCTCGAGCGGTAACGGCGGCCTGGGCGCGAATTGCTGACGGGGAAAAATAGTTGTCGGTCCCCCTGAGGATTTTCGCGCCTGCCGCGTCTTCTTGAAGCCACGGACACCGTGTTCACTTCGTCGAGACCGCCATGACTGCTCAAGCATCGCCACTGAACCACGCCCTGCGTTCGCAACGCCTGAACGCCCTTACCCACGAGCCGCACGCGCGCCTGGATGCCTTGGTAAAAAGCCACGACCCGTTCGGCAGCCGCGAGAAGTTCTCCAAGTTCGTCGCCGCGCAGTACCTGTTCCAGTACGACCTGGAAAACCTCTACCGCCATGCTCAGCTGGCGCAGATCGTTGACGACTTGCCGAGCCGTGGCCGCATTGAACAAGCGCGCTTGGACCTGGCTGACCTCGGTCATGCCGTACCTGCGGGCGATGACAGCGTGCGCGCGCAGCAGTTGGGTCTGGGCGCGGCGTTGGGCTGGGTGTTTGTGTCGGAAGGCTCGAAGCTCGGCGCGGCATTTCTGATTAAACGTGCCGAGGCGTTGCAGCTGAGCGACAGCTTCGGCGCCCGTCACCTGGGCGAACCGCAAGGCGGTCGCGCGCAAGGGTGGAAGCACTTCGTTGCCGCGCTTGATAGCGTGGTGCTGGATGCCGAGCAGGAGCGCCAGGCCGAAGCCGCCGCCATTGCCGCCTTCAACCGTTTCGCCGATCACCTGGAACGCACCTTTGCCTGAGGCCTGCGATGCCACGGCGCCACGCCGGCCGCTGCGCTGGCTGTGGCTGGCGTTGGCCTATGTGAGCCTGGCGCTGGCGGTGTTGGGCGTGGTGATTCCCGGTTTGCCCACCACCGAGTTCGTGTTGCTGGCGGCGTGGGCGGCGGCGCGCAGTTCGCCGCGCTTGGCGGCCTGGCTGGAAAACCACCGGCTATTCGGTCCGTCGCTGCGCAATTGGCGCGACGGCGGCGTCATCAACCGTCGCGCCAAACTGCTCGCCAGCCTGAGCATGGTGGTGGCGTTGTTGATCATGTTGCTGACGGTCAGCCACCTACCGTCCGTGGCGTTTGCCGCGTTGGGCATGGGCTGTGGCGCAGCGTGGATCTGGTCGCGCCCGGAACAACGCAAACCCTGAAACGCTTGGCGGTTTCGGTGACACGGCCGGATGGGGTACCGTTTGCCTTTCGATCTGCCGAGCTGCCTTCCTATGACCCGCAAGCACATCACCGTCGCAATTCTCGTCGCCGTCGTGGCTTTGGTATTTGGCCTCACCGTTAACCGCGTGCTCAGTGGCAAAGGCCACGGCGACCCCGCCGCGATGATCGATGCCGGCATCATTCTGCTGCCGCAAAGCCGCAACCTGCCGGACCTGAGCCTGACTAACCAGCTGGGTGAAGCGGTGCCGGTAAACGAACTAAAAGGCAAATGGAGCCTGTTGTTCTTCGGCTACACCTTCTGCCCCGACATTTGCCCGACCACCCTGGCGCAACTGCGCGAACTGAAAACCAAGCTGCCAGAAGAGGCGGTGGACAACCTGCAGGTGGTGCTGGTGAGCGTCGACCCGAACCGCGACACGCCGGAACAACTGAAGAAATACCTCGGCTATTTCGACCCGCAATTTCTCGGCCTGACCGGCGATCTGGCGAATATCCAAAAGCTCGCCAATGCCGTGAGCATTCCGTTTATTCCCGGCGACACCAGCAAAGAGAACTACACCGTCGACCACAGCGGCAACTTGGTCATCCTCGGCCCGGACGGCACCCAGCGCGGCTTTATTCGCGCACCGTTGAACAACGCCAAACTGGCGGTACAGATTCCGGAGTTGGTGAAGCAGTAACCGCCAAGCTTCGCGGTCCGTAGGAGCCAGCTTGCTGGCGAAGCTTTTGGATTTTAAGAGCTTCGCGAGCAAGCTCGCTCCTACGGACGTTTCTTCGTTACTCCGCCCACTTACGCCCCTGCAACTCCAACAAACTCTGCGCCTGCTCTGGCCCATTGCTGCCCGCGGCGTAAGGCCTTGGATCCTGGTAATTGTCTTGCCAGCCTTTGAGAATCGGGTCGACCCATTTCCACGCCGCTTCCACTTCGTCGCGGCGCATGAACAGCGTCGAGTCGCCCTCGATCACATCCAGCAGCAAACGCTCGTAAGCGTCCCAGCGGCGTTTCTGGCGGAAGGCTTGCGCCAGGTTCAAGTCCAGCTCAACTGGTGCCAAGCGCATGCCTTTGCCGGGGGTTTTGCCCATCAGTTGCAGGCTGATGCGCTCCTCGGGTTGTAGGCGAATGATCAGGCGGTTGGGTTGGGTGTTGTCGAACAGCAGGTGCGGCACCTGCTTGAAGTGAATGACGATTTCCGAGGTCTTCTTCGCCAGGCGTTTGCCGGTGCGCAGATAAAACGGCACGCCGGCCCAGCGCCAGGTATTGATCGCCACTTGCAGGGCGACAAACGTCTCGGTGTCGCTGTCGTTATCGACGTTTTTTTCGAAGTAATACGCCGGCACTTCCTGGCCGCCGATCTTGCCGGCGGTGTATTGGCCGCGCACGGTTTTGTCGTGCACGTCCATGCCTTGAATCGGCTTCAGGGCCTGGAGAATTTTCAGTTTTTCATCGCGCACCGACTCGGCGTCAAAGCGCGCCGGGGCTTCCATTGCCACCAGGCAGAGCAACTGCAACAAGTGGTTTTGCACCATGTCGCGCATCGCCCCGGAGCGGTCGTAGTAGGCGCCACGGTTCTCTACACCGAGGGTTTCGCACACGCTGATTTGCACATGATCGATATGCCCGCTGCGCCACAGCGGCTCGAACAGGATGTTGGCAAAGCGCAGCGCCATCAGGTTTTGCACCGTCTCCTTGCCCAGGTAGTGATCGATGCGAAACACCCGCGATTCATCGAATACCGCGCCAATGGCTGCGTTGATCGCCCGTGCCGAATCGAGGGAATGGCCGATGGGTTTTTCCAACACAATGCGCGCGTTGGGCCCGGCCAGGCCGGCGACTTTCAGGTGGCGGGCGATGTCTTCGAACAGATTCGGCGCGGTGGCCAGGTAATACACCTGCACGCGATCACCGGCTGGGCCAAGGTGGCGGGCCAGACGGCCGAAGTCGGCGCTTTGCGAGGCATCGATGGGGAAATAGTCCAGGCGCTCGGCGAAGCTCGCCCAGGTGGCTGCATCGAAATCGGCACGCGCCACCTGCGCCCGGCAGCGGCGTTCGGCCAGTGCCTGATACGCCTCGCGCGCCATGGGGCTGCGGGCGAGGGCGAGAATGCGCGTGCCCTCGTGCAGGCGGCCGTCGCGGTGCAGGTGATAGAGCGCCGGCAGAAGCTTGTGCAGCGCCAAATCACCGGTGCCGCCGAATACCAGCATGTCGCAAGGAATGGAAAGCAAATGACCCTCCGGGGTACAGCAGACGGTGTGAAAACGACGGCGCTCGGTTGGCGGCCTGAAAATAGCTTTTTGCCCGCCGTGCATGGTTTGGCTGGGCGTCGGGGAGGTCATGTAGTATAACTACACGCGCGCTACAACCCGGCGTCGGCCGATCATAACTCATCAAAAGAGCCAATCCCTTGAACCTCTTGCAACACATTGCCCAGTCGCGTCACCTGTTACGAAAATCGGAGCTAAAAGTCGCCGATCACGTGCTGCTCGACCCGGCAGCCGTGATGCACAGCTCCATGGCAGATCTGGCCCACAGCGTTGGCATCAGCGAGCCCACCATCGTGCGCTTCTGCCGTGCCATCGGCTGTACCGGCTTTCAGGACTTGAAGTTGAAACTGGCGCAAAGCCTGGCCGCTGGCGCCAGCTTCGGCCAGTTCGCCATTCACGAAGATGACTCGGTCGCCGACTTCAGCCTGAAAATTTTCGACACCACGCTGCACACGCTCATCGAAGTGCGCGAAAAGCTCGACCCCAAAGCCCTGCAACACGCCATCGCTGCCTGCTCGCAAGCGCAGCGCGTGGAGTTTTACGGCTTTGGTGCGTCCGGTGCGGTGGCCGCCGATGCCCAGCACAAATTCTTCCGCCTGCTGCTCACCGCTGCGGCCTATTCCGACCCGCACATGCAGGCGATGTCGGCGGTCACGCTGAAGCCTACCGACGTGGCCATCTGCATCTCGCAATCGGGGCGCTCGAAAGATCTGCTGATCACCGCCAACCTGGTGCGTGAAACCGGCGCCACGCTGATCACCCTGTGCCCGAGCCAGACGCCGTTGGCCGAGCTGTCGACCGTCAACCTCGCCATCGACGTGCAGGAAGACACCGAAATCTACACGCCGCTCACTTCACGCATCGCCCACTTGGTGGTGATCGACGTGCTGGCCATGGGCGTTGCCATGGCGCGTGGCCCGACCTTGGTCAATCACCTCAAGAGCGTGAAGCGCAGTCTGCGCAGCTTGCGGTTGTCGCCCAAGTCGCTGAAGTCAGCGGACGATGCGCGGGCTGACTGAGAGCTTCTAAAGCATCGCGGCTAAACCGGAGCGCCGGCCGGCCGCTCCCACAGGATTGCGATACCTGTGGGAGCGGCTTTAGCCGCGATGCTCTTCACCCGCCGTCACACGAAATTCATCCCGGCTGCACACAACTGTCGCTTTTGCCGCCCAGTCTGGTACTCCCGAATCCAACGATGGGAGCACGCACATGACTCGTTATCTGGATGAAGCACAGCCTTACGCCTCCTCTGCCGCGAAAACCAAACGCCAGCTCGAAGACCAGCGCCGCATGGCTTATCGCCGCGCCATCGAAGACTTCACCGAAGAGCGTCGCCTGCAACTTGAGCTGTCGGATTATCCCGATCTGGTTGCCGCCAATTACCTGGCCGCTAGCCAGGCACCGCGCCGAAGCGGGCCGCCAAGCCACTGATTTGCGCGCGTTCTGCGCGAATAAAGGCGAAGAACGTTTGCGCCACCGGTGACAGGTACTTGCCGCGCGGGTGCACCAGGCACCAGCTGCGCATCAGCGGCAGCTCAGTCACCGGCAATTCGCGCAGCGCGCCGCTTTCCAGTTCGCGGCGCACGGCGTGGCGCGAAAGCAAGGCGATGCCCAGCCCGGCAATCACGCCTTCGCGTTGCGACTCCATCGAGCCCAGCTCTATGGTCTGCTGGAAGTGCGCGCGCTTTTGGTGGCAGTAATCTTCGATGGACTTGCGCGTGCCCGAGCCCGGTTCACGCACCAGTAGCGGCCAGGCGCAGAGGTCTTGCAGCTTGAGGGTGGCGTGCCTGAGCAGCGGATGATCCGGCGGCGCAACGGCCACGATGGGATTGTCGAGAAACGGCAAAAACTCCAGCGACATGTCTTGCGGCACCTGCGACATGATCAGCAAATCGTCGCGATTGGCGCTCAGGCGGCGGATGGTCTGCGCATGGTTGACGACCACCAGCTGCAGATTCACTTCCGGGTACTGGCGCTTGAACGCGGCGAACAAGTGCGGCACGAAGTATTTCGCGCTCGACTCCACCGCCAGGTTGAGCTGCCCTTGTAGCGAGCCCTGCAGATCCGAGAGCTGCATATCCAGACTTTCCAGCCGGCCAAAAATGTCGCTGCTGGCGCGCAACAGCGCTTCGGCGGCTTCGGTGAGGTAGAGCTTTTTGCCGATGTAGTCGAAAAGTGGCTGACCTATCAGCGCTTCTAGCTGACGAATTTGTAGGGAAACGGCCGGCTGCGTCAGAGAAATTTCCTCGGCGGCGCGGCTATAGGACTTGCTTTCGCACACTGCCTGGAAGACTTGCAGCTGGCGTAATGTCATACGCAGCAATGACTTACGCATGGCATTTGGCCTTTTGCGGGTTGTCGGGTCGGCCAACTATAAGCCGTTACTTATGCCTAACCCAATAATTAATCATTTTGGGTAATCGTTGTGCGGGGCTAGGGTGTCGGGACGTTGACGCTTCAGGCGTTGCCCCGTTCAACCGGCTGAGGGCCAGCTCCGTGATCAAGAAAATTCTGATCGCTAACCGTGGCGAGATTGCCGTCCGTATCGTGCGTGCCTGCGCCGAAATGGGCATTCGCTCCGTGGCGATTTATTCCGATGCCGACCGCATGGCCTTGCACGTCAAGCGCGCCGACGAAGCCCACAGCATTGGCGAGGAGCCGCTGGCCGGTTACCTCAACCCGCGCAAGCTGGTGAACCTGGCGGTGGAAACTGGCTGCGATGCGCTGCATCCGGGCTACGGTTTTCTCTCTGAAAACGCCGAGCTGGCCGATATTTGCGCCGAGCGCGGCATCAAGTTCATCGGCCCGTCTGCCGAAGTGATTCGCCGCATGGGCGACAAAACCGAAGCGCGCCGCAGCATGATCAAGGCCGGCGTGCCGGTGACCCCGGGCACCGAAGGCAACGTGGCGGACATTCACGAAGCGCTCACCGAAGGCGACCGCATCGGTTACCCGGTGATGCTCAAGGCCACCTCAGGCGGCGGCGGACGCGGTATTCGCCGCTGCAATAGCCGCGAAGAGCTTGAGCAAGCCTTCCCCCGGGTTATTTCCGAAGCCACCAAGGCATTCGGCTCGGCCGAAGTGTTCCTAGAAAAGTGCATCGTCAATCCCAAGCATATTGAAGCGCAGATTCTCGCCGACAGCTTTGGCAACACCGTGCACCTGTACGAGCGCGACTGCTCAATTCAGCGCCGTAACCAGAAGCTGATTGAAATCGCCCCCAGCCCGCAACTGACGCCCGAACAGCGTGCTTACATCGGCGACCTCGCCGTACGTGCTGCCCAGGCCGTCGGCTACGAAAACGCCGGCACCGTGGAGTTCCTGCTCGCCGAGGGCGAGGTGTACTTCATGGAGATGAACACCCGCGTGCAGGTGGAGCACACCATCACCGAAGAGATCACCGGCATCGACATCGTGCGCGAGCAAATCCGCATCGCCTCGGGCCTGCCGCTTTCGGTGAAGCAGGAAGACATTCAGTACCGCGGTTTCGCCCTGCAATTTCGGATTAACGCCGAAGACCCGAAGAACAACTTCCTGCCCTCGTTCGGCAAGATCACCCGCTACTACGCCCCCGGCGGCCCCGGCGTGCGCACCGACACGGCGATCTACACCGGCTACACCATTCCGCCGTACTACGACTCCATGTGCCTGAAGTTGGTGGTCTGGGCGCTGACCTGGGAAGAGGCCATGGACCGTGGCCTGCGCGCCCTGGACGACATGCGCTTGCAAGGGGTGAAAACCACCGCCGCCTACTACCAGGAAATTCTGCGTAACGCGGAATTTCGCAGCGGCCAATTCAACACCAGTTTCGTCGAAAGCCACCCTGAACTGACCAACTACTCCGTCAAGCGCAAACCCGAAGAGCTGGCCCTGGCTATCGCCGCCGCCATCGCCGCCCACGCAGGCCTGTGAGGAACACATCCATGTCCAAGAAAATCCATGTAACCGACACCATCCTGCGTGACGCCCACCAGTCCCTGCTGGCTACCCGCATGCGCACCGAAGACATGCTGCCCATCTGCGACAAGCTCGACAAAGTCGGCTACTGGTCGCTGGAAGTCTGGGGCGGCGCCACATTTGACGCCTGCGTGCGCTTCCTCAAAGAAGACCCATGGGAGCGCCTGCGCCAACTGCGCGCCGCCTTGCCCAACACGCGCCTGCAAATGCTCCTGCGCGGCCAGAACCTGCTCGGCTACCGCCATTACAGCGACGACGTGGTCAAGGCGTTCGTGGCCAAGGCGGCGGTCAACGGCATCGACGTGTTCCGCATCTTCGACGCCATGAACGACGTGCGTAACCTGCGCGTGGCCATCGAAGCGGTGAAGGCGGCTGGCAAACACGCCCAGGGCACCATCGCCTACACCACCAGCCCGGTGCACACCATCGAGGCGTTCGTGGCCCAAGCCAAACAGATGGAAGCCATGGGCTGCGACTCGGTAGCGATCAAAGACATGGCCGGCCTGCTCACGCCTTACGCCACCGGCGAGTTGGTGAAAGCGCTGAAAGCCGAGCAATCACTGCCGGTGTTTATCCACTCCCATGACACCGCCGGCCTCGCCGCCATGTGCCAATTGAAGGCCATCGAAAACGGTGCCGACCACATCGACACCGCCATCTCCAGCTTCGCCTGGGGCACTAGCCATCCGGGCACCGAGTCGATGGTCGCGGCGCTTAAAAGCAGCGAATACGACACCGGCCTGAACCTGGAACTGCTGCAGGAAATCGGTTTGTACTTCTACGCCGTGCGCAAGAAGTACCACCAGTTCGAAAGCGAATTCACCGCCGTGGACACCCGCGTGCAGGTCAACCAGGTGCCGGGCGGCATGATCTCCAACCTGGCCAACCAGCTCAAAGAGCAGGGCGCGCTGAACCGCATGAACGAAGTGCTGGCCGAGATTCCGCGCGTGCGCAAAGACCTCGGCTACCCGCCGCTGGTGACTCCGACTTCGCAGATTGTCGGCACCCAGGCGTTCTTCAACGTGCTGGCCGGCGAGCGCTACAAAACCATCACCAACGAAGTGAAGCTGTATCTGCAAGGCGGCTACGGCAAGGCGCCGGGCCAGGTTGACGAAAAACTGCGCCGCCAAGCCATCGGCAACGAAGAACTGATCGACGTGCGCCCGGCCGACCTGCTCAAGCCGGAAATGGACAAACTGCGCGCGGAAATCGGTGCGGTGGCCAAGTCGGCAGAAGACGTGCTGACCTACGCCATGTTCCCCGACATCGGCCGCAAATTCCTCGAAGAACGCGCCGCCGGCACCCTGACTCCCGAAGTGCTACTGCCGATTCCCGAAGCCGGCAGCGTGGCCAGCGTGGGCGGCGAAGGCGTGCCGACTGAATTCGTCATCGACGTACACGGCGAAAGCTACCGCGTAGACATCACCGGCGTCGGCGTGAAAACCGACGGCAAGCGCCACTTCTACCTGTCCATCGACGGCATGCCGGAAGAAGTGGTGTTCGAACCGCTGAACGATTTCGTCGGCGGCAGCAGCGGCAGCAAACGCAAAAACGCCAGCGCCCCGGGCGATGTCAGCACCACCATGCCGGGCAATATCGTTGACGTGCTGGTGAAAGAAGGCGACGTGGTTAAAGCCGGCCAGGCCGTGCTGATCACTGAAGCGATGAAAATGGAAACCGAAGTGCAGGCGCCGATTGCTGGCACCGTCAAAGCCATTCACGTGGCCAAGGGCGACCGCGTGAATCCGGGTGAGGTGTTGGTGGAGATCGAGGCTTGATCGGCTAGAAAGAGCACGTCCCATTGGGGGAGCCGAATGGCTCCCCTTTTTTGTGGGGAGGAGAAATTCGAAATTTCACTCCGTCATTCCCGCGCAGGCGGGAATCCAGAATCGTGTAGGAGAACGGAGGTGTCTTCCCAATCACCGCACCTGGATTCCCGCTTTCGCGGGAATGACGGTGTTGGGCAAGAGCCCATGTGCACTCGCTCGACCCTTGTGGAATAGGTCGGCATCCAATTCAGCCTTGAGCTTTGATCGCCTACAAAACCCGCTCCCCACACAAATCCAACCCAAACCACTGCTCCACATCCCGCTGCCCTAACCCCGCCCCCAGCAAGCCAAACAACTTACCCAGCGCCGCCTCCCGCGTCATGCCACCGGCCGATATCAACCCGGTACTCACCAGTGCGCTCCCCGCCGCATACACACCAAACTCCACATGCCCCTGCGGACACTGACTGATCGCCGCCAGCACCACGCCACGCGCGTGCGCAGCCTTGAGCACCGCGAGCAGTTCAGCATTGTCCGAAGGCCCAGTGCCGACGCCATAACATTCGAGCAACAACGCCTGCGCGCCGGTGGCGAGCAGGGCTTCGGCATGGCTGGCGAGTACGCCGGGATACAGCGGCAGCACGGCGATATTCACCGGCTGGCGCTTCACGTCGTACGCCAACAAAGCCGGAAGCGCTCCGGCCCGTTCGCCGACGCGGTGGCGAGGCTGCTCGGTGAAGGCGTCGAACGCCTCGCTGCGCAGTTTGCTCACCCGCGCGCCGTGCATCAGCTTGCCGTTGAAGTACAGGTGCACGCCCGGCTTGGCGCCAGCCTGCAGTGCCTGCATGGCACCGAGCAGATTGCCCCAGGCATCGCTGCCCTCGGCGCCGGCCGGCAGCATGGAGCCGGTGAGCACCACCGGCACGTTCAGGCCCAGCAGCAGGAAACTCAATGCGGCGGCGCTGTAGGCCAGCGTGTCGGTGCCGTGCAGCACCAGCACGCCATCGAAGCCGCCGCCGCTAATGGCTTCGACGATCACGTCGCGCATCGCCAGCCAATTGGCCTGGCTCATGTTGGCGCTGTCCAGCAGCGGCAGCAGTTCGTGGAACTGCCAGTCGATGTCTACGCGCGGCGACAGGGTGCGCAGGTGTTCGCTCATTCGCGCCTCGAAGCCACCGGCCGGAGCCAGCCCTTGAGCGGTTTGCAGCATGCCGATGGTGCCGCCGGTATAGAGCACGAAAAGCTTCATGCCGGATTCCTTTGTTGTTATTGGAAAAGCATCGCGGCTAACGCCGCTCCTACGCTACGCACACTTTGTAGGAGCGGCTTTAGCCGCGATAAGTCGGTCGCAGCATACCGCGCTGAGCCCAGAGACAAGAATGCCGCGCCAGCATCCGCGGGCGCGGCATTGCGTCAAACAGTTACAGCAAATTAGCGGTGGCTGGCAGCCAGGTGACCGTCAACGGCTGCGCTGCTGGCAGCGGCCTGAGGGGTGGTCGGCCAGGCGTCGCGGTCCAGGTCCAGATCAGCGAATTTACGGGCGTCGAACACCGGCGTGGCGACGCCGGCTTTGCGCTGTTCGTCGTAGTCGCGCATTACCCGCAGGCCGACTTTGATCAACATCGCCAGGGCGATCAGGTTGACGAAGGCCAGGCAGGTCATGGTGATGTCGGCAAAGGCGAATACGGTGGTGAGGTTCTGCATCGAACCCCAGCAGATCAGCGCCAATACCAGGCCGCGATAGGTCAGCAAGGCCACACGGCTTTTGCCGAGCAGAAATTGCAGCGCGTTTTCGCCGAGGTAGTAGTTGTAGAGGATGCAGGTGAACACGAACAGGCTCAGTGCCACGCTGACAAAAATGCGGCCCCAATCACCGACCACGGCGGCCAGCGAGTTCTGGGTCAGCACGATGCCGTCGCCTTCAAAGCCTGGGGTATAGAAACCGGAGAGCAGAATAAGCAGAGCGGTGCAGGTGCAGATTACGAAGGTGTCGAGGAACACGCTGAACGCCTGAACCACGCCTTGCGCAACCGGGTGCTCAACGCTGGCAACTGCCGCCACGTTGGGCGCACTGCCCAGGCCGGCTTCGTTGGCGAACACGCCGCGTTTCACGCCCATCACGATCGCGCTGCCCAGCAGGCCGGCGAACGCAGGTTCGAGGCCGAAGGCGCTTTTCACGATGGTGACCAACATGCCGGGCACCAGGTCGATCTGGGTGAAGATCACGTACAAGGTCACGCCGATGTAGGCGAGGGTTTTCACCGGCACCAGCAGGTCGGACACCGAGGCGATGCGCTTGATACCGCCGATGAACACCAGACCCAGCAACACCGCCAGGCCGATGCCGGTGTACTGCACCGGGAAGCCGAAAGCGTTTTGCAGCGAGTGGGTGACGGTGAACGATTGCAGGCCGTTGAAGGCGAAGCCGTAGGTCACCAGCAGCAACACGGCAAACACCATGGCCATCCAGCGCAGCTTGAGGCCGTGTTGAATGTAATAAGCCGGGCCGCCGCGATACAGGCCGTCACCGTCGGAACGCTTGTAGAGCTGCGCCAGGGAGCACTCGAAGAAGCTGCTGGACATGCCGACCAGTGCGGTCACCCACATCCAGAACACCGCGCCGGGGCCGCCGAGGGTCACGGCAATGCCGACACCGGCGATGTTGCCCGCGCCCACGCGGCCGGCGAGGCTGAGCATCAGGGCTTGGAACGAGCTGAGTTGACCGCCGCTGCTGCGCAACGACTGCTTGAACACGCTGAACATGTGGCCGAAATGGCGGAACTGAACGAAGCGCGAGCGAATGGTGAAGTAACTGCCCAGGCCGACGATCAGTACGATCAGCAGCTTGCCGGACAGGAAGTCATTGAGCATTTCAAGCATGGGAGGTTTCCTCGACTCTTATTGTTCGAATGCAGCGGCGGGTTGTGAGCAACCCTGCGCAGTGGAAAAAGGTGCAGCGAAACAGGCACACGTTTCTGGATATTGCGGGCAGCAAAAAACGTGTCGCGCATGGTTGGCCACGGCTTGGCGTGGAGGCAATTTCGCGGGTCGACTCGATGTGGCGCGAGTTGATGCTACAATCGCGCCGCTCGCATCACCGGAGGGCCGCGTTGTGTCGGACAATTTGGGCACCAATCTGAAACTGCTGTGCAGCCACTACCGCTCTATTGCGGAGGTTTGCCGGCTGCTGTCGATTAACCGCGCGCAGTTCAACAAGTACCTCAGCGGGCAAAGCCAGCCGACGAGCTACAACCGCAAACGCATCGGCGATTTCTTCGGCGTTGAAGAGTACGAACTGAGCCTGCCGCCGGAGCAATTTGCTCGTCTGGTCGGCGCCCGCCTGGCCGACAGCCACAACACGCCGGTCAACGATCCGCTGGCCAACCTGCTGCAACCGCTGCGCGAGCACGCCACCAGCCTGTCGCGCTATTGCGGTTACTACTTCGAATACTCCAACTGCATGTCGGTGCCGGGCTCGATCCTGCTGTCGCTGGTGCACCTGCGCGAGGAGCGCGGCACCTTTCTGTTCGAGCGCCAGGAACGCCAAGAGCGCTCGGCCAGCGCCAATGTGCAGGCCGAAGACTGGGTGCGCTGCCGTTATTTGGGCGCCGCGTTTCACCTGCAAGACCGCGTGTTTCTCATCGACTACGAGTCGCTGACGCTCAATGAAATGAGCCAGACCATCCTGATTCCCAGCTACAAAAGCCGCATCACCCGGCTCAACGGTTTGAAAACCGGCGTGTCCAGCGGCGACCGCCGAACGCCAGCCTGCACCAGGGTTGTGTGGGAATACCTGGGCGAAGAAATAAACCGCGTGAGCGCCTATCGCCAGGTGATGCTGTATCGCCCGGATGACCCGCGTATCGACGAAGACATTCGCCAGCGGCTCACGGTGGGGCCGATCAGCAATGGCTTGTTCGAGATCGAATAGGGCAGGGAAACCTAAAATCCCGCACCGGCTGGATAAGCCGGCGCAGGGCACCGAAGTGCTCTAGGGAAAGCGCGCGTCGCTGGGCGGGTAGCCCTCGCAAATGGATGCGCCGCGCGTGACGTCGGCGACGGCTCGGTGAGCGCCGCTTCAGTCAGGGTCAGGCCCTTAGAGCAAAGGCCTGGGTGCGGCCAGAAGGCCGCGGGGTTCACGCGTGAATTTTGCTGAAAGCAGCTTTCGCCTTCCTTTCAGCGCCACCCACTTTTTCACTTAACCAATGGTCATCAACGACGCGTTGCCGCCGGCCGCTGCGGTGTTGATGCTCAGCGCGTGCTCGATCAGCAGGCGTTCCAGCGGAATATCCGTTTCGCCTTTATTCAAGCCGTGCACGCCAACGATGGCGCCTTTGCGCTGCGCTGCCGCTTCGCATACGGCGCGCAGCTGGTCGGAGTCGCCATGGTGCAGGATGGCGTCGAAGCTGGCGTCGCTGGTGCTCCAGTCGCTGACCAGACGGATGCGTTTCTGCACCTCTTTGGGCAAGCCGTTGTACAGCTCTTTGCTCAGCGGCTGTTCCTGCCAGATCACCTGACTGCCCACGGCGAGCGCGGCGGCCAGTTGTACCAGCAAATCGGTGCTGTCTTCTGCCAGGCACAGCACGTGTTCGCGTGGCAGCAAGCTGTAGGTGTTGCGCTCACCGGTCGGGCCAGGCAACACGTGCACGCTGCCGCTTTGCGCCAGCTCGCTGTATTGCTGGTGCAGGGCGACCAGGCTCGGCTCTTTTTGCGCCAGCCATTCGCCAAACACTTGGACGGCTTTGCTCTGCTCGGCCGGGCGCTGTGGTGCGCTGGCAGCCTGGCCGAGTTGCTTGGCCACCGCATCTTGCGGGCGGGTGGAGAGCAGCCGGTACATGTACAGCGGGCCGCCGGCTTTCGGGCCGGTGCCCGACAGGCCTTCACCGCCGAACGGCTGCACGCCCACCACGGCGCCGACGATATTGCGGTTCACATACAGGTTGCCGACCTTGGCGGTGTTCACCACCTGGGCGATGGTCTCGTCGATACGCGTGTGCACGCCCAGCGTCAGGCCATAACCGCTGGCGTTGATCTGTTCGAGCAAGCTGGCGAGGTTGGCGCGCTGGTAGCGAACCACGTGCAGCACCGGGCCGAAGATTTCCCGCTGAAGCTCGCTGAAGCTGTCCAGCTCGATAAGAGTAGGCATCACAAAGGTGCCGCGTTTGATCTCATCACCCTTGGCGCGGGCGGCCTGGAACACCTTGCGGCCCTTCTCACGCATTTTCTCGATATGCGCTTCGATGCCGGCCTTGGCTTCGGCATCGATTACCGGGCCAACGTCGGTGCTCAAGCGCTCCGGGTTGCCCAGGGCGTATTCGGCCATGGCGCCTTTGAGCATATCGATCACGCGATCGGCCACATCTTCCTGTACGCACAGCACGCGCAGGGCCGAGCAGCGCTGCCCGGCGCTGTCGAACGCGGAGCTGACCACATCGACCACCACCTGCTCGGTGAGCGCGGAGGAGTCGACGATCATGGTGTTCAGGCCGCCGGTTTCAGCGATCAGCGGAATGGTGCGGCCTTGCGCATCGAGGCGCCCGGCAATGTTGCGCTGAATAATGCCCGCCACTTCGGTAGAGCCCGTGAACATCACGCCGCGCACGCGCTCATCGGCAATCAGCCGTGCGCCCACGGTTTCACCACGGCCCGGCAGCAACTGCACGGCACCGCCGGGTACACCGGCTTCGAGCAGAATGCGCACGGCTTGCGCGGCGATCAGCGGGGTTTGTTCGGCCGGTTTGGCCAGCACGGTGTTGCCGGCAGCCAGAGCGGCAGCCACCTGACCGGAGAAAATCGCCAGCGGGAAGTTCCACGGGCTGATGCACACCACCGGGCCCAGTGGGCGGTGGCTGTCATTGCTAAAGAAGTCGCGCGCCTGGGCGGCGTAGTAGCGCAGGAAATCCACCGCTTCGCGCACTTCGGCGATGGCGTTGGCGAAGGTCTTGCCGGCCTCGCGAACCAGCAAGCCCATCAGCTGCTGCATCTCGGCTTCCATCTGGTCGGCGGCGCGCTCCAGCACAGCGGCGCGTTCGTCAGGCGTGGTGGCTTGCCAGATCTGCCCGCTGGACACCGCACAAAGAATGGCGCTCTTGATGTCGGCTTCGCTGGCTTCGCTGACGTGGCCGACGGTGTCGCGATGGTCGGACGGGTTTTTCACCGCCTCGGCTTCGCTGGGCGCCGGGGTGTCGCAACCGAGCATCGGCAGCGCCACGTAACGGTTGTTGGTGCTGCTCAGCAGCGCCGACGACAACGAACCCAGGCGGTGTTCGTTGGCCAAGTCGATGCCTTCGGAATTCAGGCGCGCTTCGCCATACAGGGCGCGCGGCAGGGCGATGCGCGGATGCGGCAGGCCCAGGCCACCTTCGGCAGCGGCCATTTGCTCGATCTGCACCACCGGGTCGAGCACCAGCTCTTTAATGGAAATGCTGTGGTCGGCAATACGGTTTACAAACGAGGTGTTCGCGCCGTTTTCCAGCAGGCGGCGAACCAGGTAGGCCAGCAAGGTTTCATGGCTGCCCACCGGCGCGTAGATGCGGCACGGTCGGTTCAGCTTGCCATCGGCCACCTTGCCCACAACCTGCTCGTACAACGGCTCACCCATGCCGTGC
This sequence comes from Pseudomonas sp. AC229, assembly GCF_979254655.1. Lineage (NCBI taxonomy): Bacteria > Pseudomonadati > Pseudomonadota > Gammaproteobacteria > Pseudomonadales > Pseudomonadaceae > Pseudomonas > Pseudomonas sp. AC229. Next base: position 46,158 of record NZ_CEEDHK010000006.1, on the reverse strand, counting down.
AGGCACTGGAACTCGTACTGGCCGGGGTAATAATTCTGCCCGGCAATGGTGTAAATGGCCGATAGCGAATGGGCGTTGTGGGTGGCGAACTGCGGATAAATCGCTTCCGGCACCGCGAGCAGTTTGCGCGCGCAGGCAATGTAGGAAACGTCGGTGTATGGCTTGCGGGTATACACCGGATAGCCTTCCAGGCCGTCGACCTGGGCGCGCTTGATTTCGCTGTCCCAGTAGGCGCCTTTCACCAGACGAATCATCAGGCGATGGCGGCTGCGCTTGGCCAGGTCGATGACGTAATCGATCACATACGGGCAGCGCTTCTGGTACGCCTGAATCACAAAGCCGATGCCGTTCCAGCCGGCCAGGCTTGGGTCGAAACACAGGCGCTCCAGCAGGTCGAGTGACAGTTCGAGGCGGTCGGCTTCTTCGGCGTCGATATTCAGGCCAATGTCGTACTGCTTAGCCAGTTGCGTGAGGCTCAGCAGAATCGGATACAGCTCATCCATCACTCGCTCGTACTGCGCGCGGCTGTAGCGCGGATGCAGCGCCGAGAGCTTGATGGAAATGCCCGGGCCTTCATAAATGCCACGGCCGTGGGAGGCCTTGCCGATGGCGTGAATCGCTTGCTCGTACGAGGCCAGATAGCGCTTGGCATCGGCGTCGGTGAGCGCGGCTTCACCGAGCATGTCGTAGGAATAACGGAAGCCTTTGCTTTCCATGTTGGTGGCGTTGGCCAGTGCTTCGGCGATGGTTTCGCCGGTCACGAACTGCTCACCCATCAGGCGCATGGACATGTCCACGCCCTTGCGAATCAGCGGCTCGCCGCCTTTGCCGATCAGGCGGTTCAGCGACGTGGCCAGGCCGGCTTCGTTGTGCGTGGCCACCAGCTTGCCGGTGATCAGCAAGCCCCACGAAGCGGCGTTGACGAACATCGACGGGCTGTTGCCCAGGTGCTGACTCCAATTGCCGTTGCTGATCTTGTCGCGGATCAGCGCGTCACGGGTGGCCTTGTCCGGAATACGCAGCAGTGCTTCGGCCAGGCACATCAGCGCCACACCTTCCTGTGACGACAGCGAAAACTCCTGCAGCAGACCCTGCACCAGCCCCTGACGACCGCCCGCGCTCTTCTGGTTACGCAGCTTTTCCGCGATGCCCATGGCCAGCTTGTTGGTGGCTTCGGCCTGCTCCTTCGGCAAGCGCGCCTGCTCCAGCAGCATGGCCAGCGCTTCCGGCTCAGGACGGCGATACGCGGAGGTGATGGCGGCGCGCAAAACCGATTGCGGCAGGATGCTTTCGGCGAAATCCAGGAAGCACTGCAAGCCTTGCTCAGTCAGCGCCTCCAGCGGCTCTTCACCCAGCGCGGCAGCGACACCGGACAGCTCTGGCGGCGTCAGACCGCCTTCGACCTGCTCCAGGTAATTGAAGATCGCCTGCTTGATCAGCCAGTGCGGCGTGCGGTCGATCGACTGTGCTGCCAGCTTGAGACGCTCGCGGGTGGCGTCATCAAGTTTTACGCCAAGGGTGGTGGTGGCCATTGGTTTTTTCCTAAAAGTGCGTGCCAGAGAGAGGCAACCGAAGCGCTCGGTCAGGCGGCGCGGTGTGCAAAAATTCAGCGTGGATTAAACCCGCTGGAAGTCAAAGGTGCAACCAGGCGCAACCTTTTTCTCTTAAAGCTGCGTAGGCCTTTGCTGACGCAGTTTGGCGAGGCGTTACCTTTATGCACTCGGGCGGTGCACCTGAGGCATACCGGTGTTTTCAATGCTACAAAACGGATCGTTTTTTCGCCGTTTTGGCGAAAGGTGCAACCCGAGTTCCCGTTGACCAAACCGACGAACGTTCACCGGTCCATCTGCTGCGCACCTCGAAATGAGCGAACCGCTACGCGCGGTGCTTGTCTTCACTGCGGCGCTGCCTATTACTTAACCGACCCACCGCTCAAGGCTTCCTTCATGTTCCGTTTCCCGCCGTTTGCAAACTGGCCCCGTGCTGACTGGCTTCTGCTGCTGGCCGTGCTCGCCCTCACTGGCTGCGGCTCGCGCTCCGTGCAACCCCCGCAACCCAGCCCCAGCGAAATCCAGGCCAAGGTAGTAAAGCTGATGCCCGCCACGGTGAACGACCGGCAGGGCTGGGCGACGGACATTCAGGTGGCGTTCACCACGCAGAAGCTGGACGCCAATAACAGCAACCTCTGCTCGGTGCTGGCGGTAACCGAGCAGGAGTCCACCTATCAGGCGGACCCGCCCGTGCCGGGTCTGGGCAAAATCGCTCGCCAGGAAATCGACCGACGCGCCTCGCGGCTGCATATTCCAGGCTTCGTCGTCAGCGCCGCGCTGCAGCTGAAATCACCCACCGGCAAGAGCTACAGCGAACGTCTGGCCGGCGCCCGCAGCGAACGCCAGCTCAGCGCCATCTTTGACGACTTCATCGACATGGTGCCCCTGGGCGCCCAACTGTTTGGCACCTTCAACCCCGTGCACACCGGCGGGCCGATGCAGGTCAGCATCGCCTTTGCCGAAGAACACGCGCGCGGCTACCCCTATTCCCACACCGGCACCCTGCGCCAGGAAGTGTTCACCCGGCGCGGCGGCATGTACTTCGGCATCGCCCATTTGCTCGGCTACCCGGCCAACTATCCCGAGCCGCTGTACCGCTTCGCCGACTTCAACGCCGGCTGGTACGCCAGCCGCAACGCCGCCTTTCAGCGCGCCGTCAGCCAATTGACCGGCATTGAGCTGGAACTCGATGGCGACTTGCTGGTGGCCGGCTCGCTGCTGCCCAGCTCCACCGAAAAAGCTGTGCGCACGCTCGGCAAACAACTGGGCATCAGCGACACCGCCATCCGCCGCGCGCTGGAAAAAGGCGACAGCCTCGCTTTCGAAGACACCGACCTCTATGCCGACCTGTTCGCCCTCGCCGACAGACGCGCTGGTAAGCCGGTAGCCCGCGCGGTGCTGCCGGGCATTACCCTCAAAAGCCCGAAAATCACCCGCAAGCTCACCACTGCCTGGTTTGCCAAGCGGGTGGATGAGCGGTATCGGAAGTGTTTGACGCGGGCGCGGTAGCACCCGTGATCTGCGCGCGAGTCTCCGGCGTTGGGCGATCGGTCCGCCTGCGAACGGGGGGGGGCAGCCGTTGCGATACCAGCAACGGGCCGTTGTGGGTGACGTGGTTCCCATGTGGGTGTGGATCCGCGATGGTGGTCGCAAAAAGCGAAGCCAACCCGCACCCATTCTTGAAAAGTCAGTGAATTTTCCTCAGCAGTCGCGCTCAAAACCCGCAGTAACTCGTGGGTCTGGTGCAGGTTTTAGGGGTGACAGGACGATGTCGTTTTTGATGGAGAACCATGCATGCGCAGGCTGGGGAGGCGAGATGGCCGAGCGCATTCGTGCGTTCGACTGGTCGAGCACCGGCTTGGGGGCCATCGACACCTGGTCTAAAAGTTTGTGCACCAACGTGCAAATGCTGCTGGCATCCCCCGTGCCGCTGGTAATGCTTTGGGACCAGCCCGGTTACATGATTTACAACGACGCCTACGCCGAATTCGCCGGCGGTCGTCACCCTTATCTGCTCGGTACGCCGGTTGAGTTGGGTTGGCCGGAAGTGGCCGATTTCAACCGCAACATCATGAATGTCTGCCTGGGCGGCGGCACCCTCGAATACCAGAAAAAAGACCTGATTCTGCTGCGCAACGGCCAGCCCGAGGAAGTGTGGCTCGACCTTTACTACAGCCCGGTTTGTGACGACATCGGCCGCCCGGCCGGCGTGCTGGCGATAGTGGTAGAAACCACCGCCCATGTGATTTCCGAGCGCCAGCGCAGCCAAGCCCAGGCGGCGTTTGACGTGGCCAACGAGCGGCTGCAACTGGCCCTTAACGCCGGCGCTTTGTTGGGCTCGTTTGTGTGGGATGTGGCCAACGATCAGCTGTCTGGCGACGAGCGTTTTGCCCGCACCTTTTCCTATCCGCTGGACCAGCCGCTGGACAACCTGCCCATTGCCCTGGCCAACGCGGTGATTCATCCCGACGATTTCCCGCGCGTCGAGCGTTTGGTGCAGTACACCCTCACGCAGGGCGGGCCGTACAACGCCGAGTACCGGATCCGGCGACCCGATGGCGAGTACATCTGGGTGCAGGCCAGCGGCCGTTGCGAGTTCGATGAAGCCGGCAAACCGCAGCGGTTCCCCGGCCTGATTTTCGATATTCATGAACGCAAGGTGGCGGAAGAGTCGCTTCTGCAATTGACCCACACGCTCGAGCAACGCGTGGAAGCGGAGGTGCAGGCGCGGGCCGACGCCGAAGCGCGCTTGCGTCAGGCGCAAAAGCTTGAAGCCATCGGCGGCCTTACCGGCGGCGTGGCCCATGACTTCAATAATCTGCTGCAAGTGATCGCCTCCAACCTGCACCTGCTCGCTCGCCAAGAACCGGACAACGCCAATGTGCAGCGCCGCCTGGGCTCGGCGCTGGCGGCAGTGGAGCGTGGTGCCAAGCTGTCATCGCAGTTGCTGGCCTTTGCACGTCAGCAACCGCTGTCTCCCGCCGTGTACAGCCTCACCAGCCTTTACGATGGCTTGGGCGAGGTGTTGCAGCGGGCGCTGGGCGAAATGATTCAAGTGGACCTGCAACTGGTCGACGAGCCGTGGAGCGTGCACGTTGACCGCAACCAGTTGGAAAACGCGTTGCTCAACCTGGCCCTGAACGCGCGCGATGCCATGCAGGGCGAAGGCACCATCCGCATTCATGCCGACAACGTGGCGCTCGACCAGGCCTATTGCCAAGGCAAGGAAATCAGCCCCGGCGATTACGTGCATCTGTCGATCAGCGACAGTGGCAGCGGCATGAGCCCCGATGTGCTCGGTCACGCCTTCGACCCGTTCTTCACTACCAAACCCAATGGCCACGGCACCGGCCTGGGCTTGAGCATGGTGTTCGGCTTCGTCAAACAAAGCGGCGGTCACATCGATATGACCAGCGAGCTGGGGCAGGGCACCACGGTGCACTTGTACTTTCCGCGCAGCACGCTGAGCGAAAACGTCGAACCCGCCGCCGCGCGTGCTGAGCCCAGCAGTGCCGGTGGCGAAGTGATTCTGGTGGTAGAAGACAATCCCGACGTGCGCTGCACCGTGGATGAACTGCTGCAACAACTGGGCTACACCGTGCTGCTGGCCGCCAACGGCGACGCAGCCATGGACGTGCTGCAAAGCGGCGCGTCGGTGGACCTGATTTTCACCGACGTGGTAATGCCTGGCACCCTGAAAAGCGCGGATCTTGCCGCCTGGGCCAAGCTTCAGGAGCCGGCGATTCCGGTGGTTTTCACCTCCGGCCACACGCGCGACATTCTTTCGCGCAACCACCAGCTAACCCCGGATATTCATCTGCTCAGCAAGCCCTACGGCCCGCAGGCGTTGATGGACATGCTGCAAATGGTGCTCAGCAAAGCGGCCTGAACCGCGGGCTTGACGCTTCGCGAGCCTGACCCATTTCACATTTCGGCATGTAACTGGTCGATCCGGGTGAACTGATTGCAGAAAGGGTGAGTCCCAGTCCGTGTGTACAGAATTCTGGACCAACGTTGTGGAAAGAAGATTTGCAGCGACCCGGCCGGGAGCGCCGGTAAGCAGAGGGAAACCAATGAGAGAACTACAAAGCACCGATGAACTGCTCGAAGAGCTCTTCGGCGACCCCCAAGCCGCTGCCGCAGCGGCCCGCGCGCGCATGGCCAAGCCGGCGCAGCGCCATGAACCGGAAGATGTGCAACTGCAACTCGACCCTGCCGTGCTCAGAGCCTTCCGCGCCGCTGGCGGCGACTGGCAACAGCGCATCAACCTGGCGCTCAGCACTTGGTTGGTCGAGAACGATCCGAAGCAGATGCACAGCGCTTAAGCGCAGCGTTCAGAAAAAAAACGGAGCCTTCGAGGCTCCGTTTTTTTATGGGCGAAGCAAAAGCGTTTTTGCGTGCATTGTTCCGACGGCGCCTGCTTGCATTGCCTTCAGCTCTTGCTCGCTGCGTCGGATAGCCAGCGGCCAAGCGAACGAGCTTAATAGGGAAAATATTTCTCTAGCAGGGAAGCCATGGCTACGTTAGAAAGTACCGACAGCTGGAAAATCAAAATTTACCCACACGACCATCCGCCACCTCATTTCCATGTGCAGACACCGGACGGGGAGTCGTTGGTCGACATCGCCACGCTAGTAGAGCGTCAAAGCGGGGCCAACAAGCGCGCGCTTAGAGCCGTGATGACGTGGGCTGCCGAAAACCACGCAATCCTCGTGCGCGTGTGGAATGAACAGAACTGCAGGAGCGCCGCATGAATAAAAAGCTGCGTATTACTGACGTCAAAGCGAGCGATCAACACGTGCTGCTGATCACTTGGAACAACGGCCGCGTCGTAAGTGTGAACATCGCCGAGGCCATTCACGCCTTTCGAGTGCTGGAGCCGCTGCGCGACCCCGCTGTTTTTAACCAGGCTGAGGTTGGCCAATGGGGGTTTGATGTGGTGTGGCCGAACGACATTGAGTTGTCTGCCACCACGCTGTATCGGCTAGGCATGGAGCAGGCCGGGCAAGCCATGCCTAAAAGCGCGTTCAAAGCCTGGATGCATCGGCATGGGCTATCGCTTACCGGAGCCGCCGAGGCGCTGCACCTTACGCGGCGAACCATCACCGCCTACAGCTCCGGCCCGAATCCCATTCCGTATCACATCGCCTTGGCCTGCAAAGGTTGGGAAGTAATGCAGGGCGCCGGACAAATGAGCGAGTCGCGCGGGCGTTATGGCGTGGAGCCGGCTGCTCAGCAGAGCGAAAAGCCGGCCAAAGCGGTCAAAAGCAGCAAGCGGAAACCGCCCGCGAAGTGACCGCGAAGTGCTTTTAGGATCGGTTTTTCACAGACCCTACGAGGCTCAAATGACCTTTACCGCCCGGCCAATAAACTGAATCGGCCCGGTCGGTTTCCCAATTGGCGAGCCGGTTTTCTGTTCCAGGGTCAGTTCGAACAGCTGGTTGTCTTGCAGCGGCGGGAGTTTATCCAGCGGCACATGCAGGGTTTGCCCCGGTTTGACCAAGCCCAGCGACACCGGGCCTTGCCAGCCATCGCCCTTGGTCCAGAATTCCAACGCCTTGTCGCTCGGTACTTCAGCCACGCCCAGCGGGATCAGCTGGATTTCGTTCGGGTTGTTGGCTTGCACCACCCAGCCCGGCGCGTTGCTTTGCGGGGCGACCAGTACAACGAGGTAAGTCGGCGTGGCGGATGGCACGGTCTGCGTGGCAAGCAACACGGCGAGCACCAGCGAGGCGCTCAGGCCCACCAGCGTCAGGCCGCGCCACAGCGCCAGCAGGTTCCACCAAGGCGTGGCGGCGGGTGGCGTTTGTCGATTCGCCAGCAGGCTGCGTTCGATACGCGCCCATAGCTGACGCGACGGTGTGTGCGGTTTGGCCAGCGCGGTCAACGGGTGCAAGCGTTGCTCCCATTCATCTACCGCACGACGCAGCGCGGGCTCGAAGGGTAGCCGGGCTTGCACCTGGGCGCGTTCTTCTGCCGGCAGGGTGCCGAGCACGTACTCGCCGGCCAGTTCATTGAGGGCGTCGTCTGTTTCGTGGCGTGTGGTCATCCCATGCACCCTCGTAAGGCCACCAGGCTGCGTTTGATCCAGGCTTTGACGGTGCCCAGCGGCGTCGCCAGTTTGTGGGAAATTTCAGCGTGGGAGTAACCGTCGACATAAGCGTGAATCACGCACTGGCGGCGTTCGGGCTCCAGTTGTTCCAGGCAGCCGTGGATGCGCTCGGCTTGCATCAGGCCATCCCAATTCTCTGCGCTGTCGTTGCTGCCGGCTTGTTCGGCCAGCGCCTCCAGCGTGTGCGTATCGTCTACTTGAACGTCGCGGCCGTGGCTGCGCAGGTAGTTGAGCGCCAGGTGCCGAGTAACGCTGTAGATCCAGCCGCGCGCGGAGCCGCGTTCGGCGTCGAAGCTGCCGGCGCCAGCCCAGATTTTCAGAAAGGCGTCGTGCACGATGTCTTCGGCCAAGGCGGTGTCGCGCACCAGCTGCCGGGCCACGCCAAGCAAGCGCGGGCTTTCCTGCTGATACAAGCGATGCAACGCCTCGCGTTCGCCCCGGGCGCAGGCGGCCAGCGCGGCGGCGTAGTCAAAAATAGGTTCGGACAAGGTGAGGTTCGTCAGCAGAAGGAAAGGGCACGCGCCAGCCTAGACGACTTTACGCGTGCCCATACGCCGTGATCGTTTCCGGTTATTTGGCGGCCCAGAAAATGTAGTCGGCCTGGTAGCTGACGATTTCCTTTTTGCCCTTGTTGGCGGCGGTGCACGCGGTGGCCGGCGCAACGCCGCCTTTGAGCGCTACGCGCTGAATGTAGGCCACGCCGGTCATGGCGCCTTTGCCTTCGGCCGGGTTGGCTTTGACCAGTTGATACGGCAGGTTGCCGGCGCCCGACGGTGCTACGGCCACTTGGGTGCCGGTTACTTTCGAGCCGTCCTGCGCTTGCCAAGTGGCGGGCGGGCCGAAGTAGGTGCCGACCTGCTTGCCGCTGCGGTCGCTGAGCACGGCTTTGGGGCCGACAAAGAACCATTCCATTTGCCCAGCGGCGTCTACTTTGTCACGGCATTCGTAGGTGATCTCACCCTTGCCGACAGTTTCCAGGGCCACCTTGTGGCCGTCCGGCACTTTTACGCTGTCGGGCAGTTCCATGGCGGCGTGCGCAGCGGGGGCCAGCAGGCAGCTGGATAGCAGGGCGAGGCCAAGCAGGTTTTTGCTGTTCATGCGGTTCTCTCCAGTAGGGATCAGCGGGCAGCGCAATCGGCTGCTGGAGGTACTACACGCGGGACGGATGATTGGATGCAGCAGCGAAGCAATATTTTTTACCGAGGATTTTTGCCGATCAGTGCGGATAGCGGCGCATGCCCTTCAAGGCGTCAGCCAGCGGCTGGGGGCGTCCGAGCAAGTAGCCCTGAACCTTGTGCACGCCCAGGGCGCGCAAGGTTTCCAGTTCTTGCTGGGTTTCCACACCTTCGGCCACCACGCTGCTGCCGGTTTCACGGGCGAAGGCGATTAGTGATGAAGCCAGGGCGCGGCGTTTGAAGTCGTTGTCGATGCCTTGGGTGATGCTCATGTCGAGCTTGATGATGTCGGGGCTCAATTCAAGGATGTGCCGCATGCTGGCGTAGCCGGCGCCGGTGTCGTCGATAGATAAACGCACTCCGCGCTGACGCAGCGGCGCGAGCGCTTGCTCGAGACGCACGTAGTCGGCCACGGCGGCGTGCTCGGTAATTTCCAGTACCAAGCGGCGCGGCGGCAGGTTTTGCAGCATCGGCGTCAGGCGCCCGCTGTAGACCAGTTGCGGCGAGCAGTTGAGCGCCAGGTACGTGTGGCCGGGCATATCGCTGAGCGCTTTAACGGCCAGTTGGATCGCGCGCAGTTCCAGGTCGACGCCGAGGCCGGCTTCGGCGGCTTCGATAAACCATTGATCTGGGGTTTGTGACGGTTGCGTGCTGAAGCGCGCCAGGCATTCCCAGCCGCACAGTTCCAGACTTTGCGCCGCCAGAATGGGCTGGTAAACGATGGTGGGCTGGTCGCTGGCCAGCACTTCGGAAATGCGGCGGTGCTTGTGCACGCGGTCGCGTACGCGTTTGAGCTCGCTGTCGAGCTGGTCGGCGATCAGCTCGGCAAACACGCGCATCACCTGCACGTCACGCTCGCTCAAGGTGTCGTCGGCCGCGTAGCCAAAGCAGCATAGGGTGCCGTAGAGGCGGCCGTCGCTGAGCCAGATGGGCACGCTCAAGTGCGCGCCAATCGGCAGCTCGGCGGTTTCCGGCAGTTCCTGGGCGAGCGGGCACATGGCTGTGTCGGCGATTAATTCCGGGAGTAGCCCGTCGACCACGCGCTGGCAGTAGCCGGCTTCCGGTCCCAGGGTGTCGCCGGGACTGATGGGCGGCTCGCCCTCGGCATCCACGTGGGTGAACACACGGTCTTCGACGCGAAACTGGGCGATGAACGCGACATCCATGCCCAGGTGGGTGCGCAGCGCTTTGAGCACGCGGTCGATGTAGCTCGAATCGGATACGCCCTGAGGACGCAGGGCGATCAGTTCAGCGAGTTGTACGGCGGTCATTCCCTGAGCCTCCCTTACAGATCACCTGAAACTAAAGCCGGAAAAACCACTGCTGGCCACTGCTGCCAGCGTCATGTGCAGTGCGTGCGACCGTATGCAGGCGAGTGTTCAAACGGCGCGGCCCTCTCTTGCCTGTGGAACACGCCGGGCGCGGAAAGTTGGAGGTTTCGGGCGACTGCCGCTCAGCGTAGCGGCGGGAAATGACCCTGTAGCCACTGGCAGAACAGCTGCGCGCTGGGGCTGCTCCGCTGCGCTTCGGCGATCACCAAGCAGAAGGTGTCGGTGAGCACCACGCGCTGGCCAAACGGCGCGACCAGCACGCGGGCGGCCAGGTAGTCGGCGCAGGTCAGCGGATCGCCGATCGCGATGCCTTGCCCGTCGATGGCCATGGTCAGACAGGTGAGCGAGTCGTGGGCGGTGGTCGCCTTGGTGCTTTCGTAGGGCAGCGCGTCAGCGGCGGCTAGCCAGCGACGCCAGGTGCGGCGGTCGCCTTCGTGAATCAGTGTGTGATTGGGCAAGTCGGCCGGCGTTTTCAGCGGCACGTTGCCGGTCAATAAGGTTGGGCTGCACACCGGGAATTCCTCCATGCGCAGCAGCGGGTGCGCCTGGAAACCGCGCCACGGCGGCGAGCCAAAAATAATCTGCACCGCGCCGCTGGCACCGAGCTGGCTGCCGGTGAGCGATTGCATGGAGGCGCCGAGCTTCAATTCCAGCTCGATGTCTGGGTGCTGGGCGCGAAACTGCGGCAGGCGTTTGACCAGCCAGGTGTGGGCGAAAGCGCCGTCGACAAACAGGCTGAGGGTCGACACGCGCGGCAGCAGCTCGGCAGTGGCGCGTTGAATTTGCTGCAGCGGTTTTTGCACCTGCGACAGGTATTTCTGCCCGCTGTCGGTGAGCGCCAAGCCGCGGTTGGTGCGGTGAAACAGCTGCACGTCGAGCTGCGCTTCCAATTGCTTGAGCTGACGACTGACGGCCGATTGCGTCAGGCACAGTTCTTCGGCGGTGCGGCTGACGTTGAGGTAGGTGGCTGCCAACACAAAGGTGCGCAGGGCATCGAGGGACGGAAAGCGCGTCATGGCGGGCTCGGTGGCGAGGTCTGGTATGCGTGCCAGTCATACCAGCCATGCGCTTTTTTTGATATCCCCCGGCCCATCGTTTTTGCCACGCTGGGTTATCGAGCTATAGCGGTAGCGGGGGAAATCGGCGTGTTGCAACTGTTCAAGGAAACGCGGGGCGCGGTCTGTCATGGCCTGGCGCTCACCTATGCGTTGGTGGGCTATGGCCTGGGGCTTGCCGGTTTGTTCAGCGCCAACCTGCTGGTCAATCTGTTCGCCACGCTGTGGCTGGCGCATGCCATGGTCATCGCCGGTTATTTGCTGCATGAGTGCGCGCACAACACCGTGTTCAAACGCAACGAGCACAACGCCCGGCTGGGCAAGCTGCTGACGTGGGTAACCGGCAGTTGCTACGGCACCTACGAAGACATTCGCTTCAAGCATTTTCGCCATCACGTCGATAACGCCGACGTGATCTGGTTCGAGCATGACAAATGGCTGGCCCGCCATCCGCGCGTACTTAAAACCATCGAAGCGCTGGAATGGCTGTACATCCCCGCCCACGACCTGTTGATGCACGCGGTGATGGTGTTTAGCGCCTTCCTCATTCCCCAGCGCAACGGCCAGCGCGCCCGAAATTTGGGGTTTGTGCTGGTGCGCGGCAGCTTGTTCGCGGCGCTGCTGTGGTTCGCCCCGTTTGCGGCGCTGCTCTACGTCGTCGCGTACCTGCTGATGATGACCGTGCTGCGCTTTATGGATGCGCCGCAGCACGACTATGGCAACTCGCCGACGCTGTTCGACAGAAGCCCAGCGCCTCACAAGGGCGACCGTGCCTACGAGCATCTGCACACCTTCAGCAACGTGCTGTCGATGAAACACCCGTGGGTGAATGTGCTGGTGCTGAACTTCGGCTACCACAATGCCCATCACGTGAAGCCGACCACGCCGTGGTATCGCCTGCCAGCCGTACACCACGAGTTGTATGGCGACGAGCGCGCGATGCTGTTGCCGTTCCGGGCACAGCTAAAAAGCTTTCACCGCTTTCGTGTGGCGCGTGTCGCCGGCACGGGCGACGGACCAGAGCCGGCTGCGGCGGATTACCTGACGATGATGCGCAATGGCGAAATTCGCGGCGGCAACGCAGCCTCGTTCCTGACCTCTTTCTAATGGCGCCCAGCATGCAAAAACTCGAAGTCTTTCAGTCGCTGTGGGGCATGGAACTCAAGCACCCGACGCAGCCCGAACGCAGCCATGAAGAAAACTTCGCCATGGCCGCCGAAGCGGGGTTCGCCGGCATCTGCCTGGACCCCAACACCGACGAATTACCGTACTACCGCGAGACCCTGCCGCTGTTCGAAAAGTACGGCTTGAAGAGCATGGTCAACCTGTTCCCCCGCCGCGTCAGCGACATGCGTCACTTGCTGGAATTCGCCCGCGAAGTGAGCGCGGTGAAGGTCAACACCATCGCCCAGGTGATGCCGGTGAGCGTGGCCGGCGCGGTGCCGTTGATCAGTCGCTGGCTGGAAGAAGCGCAAAGCATGGGCATTGAGTTGCTGTTTGAAACCCACCGCAACGGCATCCTCAACGACCTGTACTTCACCCTCGAAGTGCTCGACGCCATTCCCGAACTGCAGCTCACCGCTGACCTTTCGCACTTCGTGGTCGACCGCGAATTTCCCCTGCCCATCAGCGCGCGTGACCAAGGGTTTATCCAGCGCATTCACGAACGCACCGACTGCCTGCAAGGCCGCATCGCCACGGCCGAGCAGGTGCAAATTCAAATTGATTTTCCGCAACACCAAGCCTGGGTCGAGCAGTTCAAAGTCTGGTGGAAACAAGGCATGGCCAGCTGGCGCGCGCGCAATGCGGCGGATGCGACTTGCGTGTTTCTCTGTGAGCTAGGGCCGCCGCCGTACGCGATTACCGGGGGCGATGGGTTGGAGCTGTCAGATCGCTGGCAGGAGGCGTTGGTGATTAAGGGGTGGGCGAAAGAATTGTGGGGGGAGTTGGACAGATGAGTAGTCGCACATGGCGCTTCACTGCGATTTCGGTCTGATTTTTTAAGTGCTTTTGTCGATGCGTTGACTCGGAGTGGCAAGTCACCCGCATAGATGCTGTCTGATTCGAGTTACGGACAAGTCCTACGTATCTAAAGGATGTGAAATCGGCTGGCCCTTCGAGGAAAAAACCTTGCTTCGGACTGCCGACAGTGTCCGATACCCAGTCCCTCCAGGTGGGAAGCCCCTTACGGGAACGTCGTTCCAAATTCCGTTCTGGTTGTCCAGCGTGCCAACACGTATGTGAGGCTCGAAAAAGCATCATTTGCACGAATGAATTTGCCGCTCGCTCTGTGGGAATGATCCTACTGGTCTTAGTCTTTCTTCTGGCCTAATTCGCTTTACTGCCATGGAAGTATCCGCCGCCTAACCGCCACCTGGCGCCCATAGGCAGCATCTGACCATGACTCAACCGCAATCGTTTCTACGCAAGTCTCTTGCCGTATACCTCTCTCTCTGCACGCTGTTTGCGCCCATCGCGCCCGCGTTTGCGACCTCCGAACCACTTCCTTGCTCGTGCGCCGCTAAGCAAGACTTACCTGAGCTAGGGGGCAGCATTGGCGAGTCCTCGCCGAAAAGCGCGCCCTCAGAATGGCTTGCTCAACCAAACGACTTTGACCTTGCGCCCAGTGTCCTGCGCGACCGCACTAAAGGCGCCGACGAAGCCGTAAGCATGGGCACAGGAATGCTTTCCAGCGCTGCCAGCGCCGCTACTGAAAGTTGGCTCGCAGCGCATCACATTACGTCAGCGGTCTCGCTCAATATCGCGGACGGCGGCCTTCGTGGCGGCAGTCTCGACATGCTCGTACCGTTTTACAACGCCGGTAAAAACCTGGTCTTTACCCAATTTGGCATGCGCCGCGCGAATTCCTATACCGTTGACTACCGCAACACCTTCAACATGGGCGTTGGTTATCGTCACGAGACGAACGGCTGGCTTCTTGGCGTGAACAGCTTTCTGGACCGTGATGCCCAGGGCGACCATGACCGCCTGGGTATGGGTGTGGAAGCGTGGACTGATTTCCTGAAAGTCAGCGCCAACAGCTACAAGCGCTTATCGAACTGGAAGAATTCTCCCGACCGTGCCGATTACCAGGAGCGCCCAGCCGCTGGCTGGGATGTGCGTGCGGAAGGTTATCTGCCGGCTTACCCACAATTGGGCGGCCAGATCATTTTCGAAAAATATTACGGCGATGAGGTGAGCCTGTTCTCGGCCAACGATCGGCAGAAGAACCCCCACGCCATGACCCTTGGCGCTATCTACAACCCGGTGCCGCTGCTAAGTCTCGGCGTCAATCACCGCATCGGCCAGGACGGTCTCGCAGATTCCTCCGCCAACCTTACGTTCAATTACCGGTTGGGCGAGTCGTTCGCCAAACAGGTTTCGTCGTCGAGCCTCATTGCAAGCCGACTGGTTACCAATGCGCGGTACGACCTCGTCGCACGTAATAACGAGATCGTGCTGGATAACCGCAAAAAAGCCTTAGAGCTTAAACTTCCGGCGGCGGTTAGCGGCAAGGGCAATGAAACCGTACTGTTTACCGTCACCGGAGCGAGCAACTTCGCTTCGCTTTCCTGGGTGGGCCCCGCTGCCAGCTTCGCCGGTCCCCCCTCCATTGATGGTACTGCCAGCCTGACGTTGCCTGAGCATATTGACGGCGGCGTTAACACCTACACCTTGCAAGCCATGGGCATGGACCGTTCGGGTCGTAGCCAGCTATCCAACGTGATGACGGTCAATGTGCTGACTACGGTTCTGCAAATTGACGCGGCTCCCGCCACTATCGTTGCCGACGGCTTTAGCACTACCACGCTTAGCGCTTATCCAGTGGACTCACTTGGTAAAGGCACACGTACCGCTCAGACCGTGACCTGGACTACTAGCGCCGGCACGCTGGCTAGCGACACATCTGATACAGATAGCCGCGGCGTAGCGCGCATGGTGTTGACAAGTCCTACGTCGGCCGGACTGGCCAAGATTGAAGCGCAGATGGGTACCGTCAAAGGCTCGACCTCCGTACGCTTTGCGGCGGGTCTTCCAAGTGCCGATAGCAGCGCGCTCTTGTTGGAGGCCACACCACTTTCCATAACCGCCGACGGCGTCAGCAGTTCCTCGCTGACGGCGACCATTTACGACGACCTAGGCAACCCGGTCGATGCCGGCCATGCGGTTAATTGGGAAACGACCTCTGGACAATTGGCCGATACAGCGTCGCTTACCGATGCCACTGGTGTGGCTAGGATGAAATTGACCAGCTCGATCAAAACCGGTGTAGCCCAGGTTCAAGCCAGCATTGGCGCGGCCAAGCAGCGCGTCCCTGTCAGCTTCGTTCCCGGCATCCCAGCGACCGGCAACAGAGGCCTGGCGCTTAGCGCTACGCCTACAACCATCAAGTCAGATGGCATTAGCACTTCGGCGCTAAGCGCGCTGATTTCGGACGACAAAGGAAACCCCGTGGAAGCCGGCGTAACGGTCAACTGGAGCGCCAGTGCCGGCTCCCTCACTGGTGACGTTTCGTATACCGACACCGATGGCGTCGCCACGATGACTCTGACCAGCGAAGCATTGCCAGGCGCGGCGAAGGTCAAGGCAAGCGCAGGCGCGTCCAATAACGAACTGACCGTTACCTTCGCCCCGGGTGTGCCTGCGGCAGGCAGCGCCGGGCTTGTCCTACTCGCCTCCCCTGATTTGATTACAGCCGACGGCGTCAGTACATCCGTGCTGACGGCTACAGTCCTCGACAACCAAGGCGACCCCGTCGGCGCGGGCATGCAAGTGGATTGGAGTGCCTCGATCGGTACGTTGACGAGCGAGGCCACCAGTACCGATGTAAACGGTGTGGCCACGGTTTCATTGATCAGTTCGACCATCGCCGGTAAAGCCACGGTAGACGCCTCTGCGGGCGTAGCATCCAACGCGGTGGACGTTACCTTCGCGGCGGGGCTTCCGGCCGCCGGCAAAAGCGGCCTGGCCATCAGTGCTGCTCCTTCGGTGATTGAAGCTGATGGCATCAGCACCTCGGCGCTAACCGCCGTGGTTAAAGATGCACATGGCAACACCGTCGACGCTGGCGTGAACGTGACCTGGACAACCAGCGCAGGCAGCGTGACTCCGTCTAACGCCGTCACCGATGCGACCGGTAAGGCTACTGCCGTGCTCACCAGCACGGCATCGGTAGAGACTGCGACCGTGCAAGCTGAAGCCGGCGCCGCGCAAAATTCGGCGGATATTCTGTTTGTCCTCGGCGCCGCGACCATCACCAGCGCGACGCTAAACCTGGCCGCTTCGCAGAGCTCGCTGCTCGCCGATGGAGCCAGCACGTCCAGCCTGACCGCGACGGTTAAAGACATTAAAGGTCAGCCAGTTGGCGCGGGTATTCCGGTGAACTGGACAACATCGGCCGGGCAATTGAACGTGACGGTTTCCACTACCGACTCGAACGGCCAGGCCAATGCCGTGCTCACCTCGTCGACCGTTTCGGGGAGTGCGGATGTGCAGGCTGTGTCGGGCGCTGCCCATGATCAGCTTGACATCACTTTTGCTCCGGGCGTGCCAGCTGCTGGCGCAGACGGTTTGACGATCACGGCCACACCTGCGGTTATTCCCGCCGACGGCGGCAGCACGACCATGCTCAGTGCGCAGGTGCGCGATCGGTTCGACAACCCAGTAGCCCCCGGCACCCCGGTCACCTGGACCGTCAGCCGCGGCCTCCTGGCCAGCGCAGTTACCGCCACTGATTTCCACGGCGTGGCGCGGGTACAGCTGACAAGCGGGACGACTCCCGGTGCCGCCAATATTGGGGCAAGCGCCAACGCCGCCAATAACCACGCAAGCGTGACCTTCAGTACGCCCGCGCCGACCCATATAGCGGTCACACCCGCAGCAGCCTCCATTAACGGCGACGGCGCTAGTAACACCGTGCTGAGCGCGGCGCTGACAGATGTAAGGGGAATGCCGCTAGGCGCAGGAGTTCTGGTTGAGTGGAGTACCTCAGTGGGAACCCTTATGAGCGATGAGTCGATGACAAATGCTAATGGCGTCGCTAGTACCATCCTAACCAGTACTCCGGGCGCGCATGTCGCTTTGGTAGAGGCCAAGGTGGGTGCGGTGCAGGGCTCGGCTAAGGTGGTCTTCACTGTGGGCGCGCCGGCAGCCTTGACGCTCAGTGCGAGCCATACTTCCATTGTTGCGGATAGCAACTCGAAATCTACTTTAAGTGCGCAGGTCTGGGACGCTGACCTACAACCGGTAGGTGCAGGCATAGTGGTTTATTGGACAACCACTGCAGGCACGCTTGGTGATCGCTCATCAACAACTGATGTCAGCGGCGTTGCAGTTATGGAACTGACCAGCGCTTCAGAACTGGTCACTGCCGCGGTTTATGCCACCGCACAGAGCGCGACTAATCTCACCCATGTGCGCTTTACCGGCGGCGTAACCGCGAAGCTTCAACTGACGCCTACCCCTACAGTCATCGATGGGGACGGCAAAAGTACCTCGCTATTAAGCGTTGCGGCGACAGACATTAGCGGCAACCCTGTCGTTGGCGCAGTCGTTCGATGGACGACCAGTGCAGGCACCTTAGTGAATGACGTTTCTACTACAAACGCGTTAGGGATTGCCACTATGACCCTGACTAGCTCGAAAACCGCTGCGGTAGCTAAGGTCGTTGCGACGGTAGACAAGATAGCTGGCTCGGCGGAAGTGACGTTTGCCCCGTTAGTGAATAGCGTCACGGTCTCAGTATCGAATGCGGCGATTATCGCCGATGGCTATACGCGTTCAACTATCTCGGCTTCAGTCGTCAACAACCAGGGGAAACCGGTGGGCGCCGGTGTGGCGGTGCAGTGGACATCCAGTGCCGGCACTCTCTCAGACAGAACGTCTTTGACGGACGCCGCAGGTATAGCCAAGACAGAGTTAACCAGTTCCACCGCGGTTTCTAAGGCTGCTATCGAAGCATCGGCGGGCTCGGTGAAAGGTAGCGGGAGCGTAGCGTTTACCGGCGGTCGATTGACGTTTGGGCAACTACCAAACTTTGGTGCGGCACTACGGGGGCAGGTGACATTTAACGCAGTGGTTACTGATGATCAAGGGCGGCCAGTTCAAGGAGTGAAGGTATATTGGAAGTCAACTTTCGATAATCGTTTTGGAGGGAATTGGGCGAACAGCAGTGTCGCCGATATCCACTTCCTGCCGGCCCAGCCTTTCTCAGTTACTGATTCGGCCGGTAACGCCCAAATGACGTTTGCTGCCAACCTGCAACACTACTGGGCTCAGTCATATACAGTTTCGGCTGGAATCGGAAGCGGTTTGCGCTCCATCGTCGAGACAGCCTACTTTGCTGTGTTTAACCCTTATTGAGGTCCTGATACGAGTGTAGAAACGCCCTGGGGCTACCACCCGGGGCTTTTTTTGCGTTTAGGAAAATGCAGTACTTGCCTGGCTGCCTGCTACGCGACGCAGTGGTGAATTTGATTGATAACGCGCTGGGCATATTGCACGTCATCATGCTCGGCCGATCGCCAACTTGGCGGATTTTCATGAGCTTCAGGCTCGTGAGCGCCTCTGCGAGTGGGTCGCCGCCGCGACTAGCGACGACCGCGCCGCTATGGCGTTACCCCTCCCGATACAGCCGATTCAACAACCCCAACAGCTGTTCTCTTTCTTCAGCACTTAGGGCCGCCGTGGCGTCCTGGTCGCTCTGCACCACCACATCCTTCAACGTCTTCAACAACTGCTCACCCGCCTTGCTGAGAAACAGGCCGTAGGAGCGTTTGTCCGGGTTGCTGCGTACGCGCATGGCCAGGCCGCGTTCTTCGAGTTTGTTGACCATCAGCACCGCTTGCGGCGGCTCGATCGCCAGCGCTTTGGCGAGGTCGGCCTGCATCAGGCCCGGCGACTGCTCGATGATGCTCAGCGCAGTGAATTGTGCGGGGCGGATGGCGTGTTCTTCCAGGCGCGTGGTCAGGTGTTGGAAGATTTTCAGCTGCACGCGCCGCATTACATAACCCACCAGATTATCCAGCGCAGCGTCGAGCGTCGTCGGGTCGGCGGGCGCTGCCTGGGTTTTGGCTTTGCGGGGCATGGTGGCGTCCTGATGAGAAATGGTTAGGCATGTTAATAATTTTTTCGCCCAGATGCACAATCGGGACGAATATTTAGTTATTAGTGTTAACCGGTTAGGCTCGGGATTGCCCTGTATCTAAGGCTATGGCCAGCGTTTATTCGGCCATCCAGCTGAGGGTGTAGAGTGTCCTTCGAAACCTAGAACCGATTTATAGTTAATTGACATAACTAAAAATCCGGCTTAACTTCGCCTCATCCAACCCAGACATGAGGCAGTGACATGAGTACCTACGAAGGCCGGTGGCAAACCGTGAAGGTGGAAGTGGACGAAGGCATCGCCTGGGTCATTCTCAACCGCCCGGAAAAGCGCAACGCCATGAGCCCCACGCTCAACCGCGAAATGGCCGACGTGCTGGAAATCCTGGAACAAGACGCCGATGCCCGCGTGCTGGTGCTGACCGGGGCCGGTGAGTCGTGGACCGCCGGCATGGACCTCAAGGAATACTTCCGCGAAGTGGACGCCGGGCCGGAAATTCTTCAAGAGAAAATTCGCCGCGAAGCCTCGTACTGGCAGTGGAAGCTGCTGCGCATGTACAGCAAACCGACCATCGCCATGGTCAACGGCTGGTGCTTTGGTGGCGGCTTCAGCCCACTGGTGGCGTGTGACCTGGCGATCTGCGCCGACGAAGCGACCTTTGGCCTGTCGGAAATCAACTGGGGCATTCCACCGGGCAACCTGGTGAGCAAGGCCATGGCCGACACCTGCGGGCACCGCGAGTCGCTGTACTACATCATGACCGGCAAAACCTTCGGCGGGCAGAAAGCCGCCGCCATGGGCTTGGTCAACCAGAGCGTGCCGCTGGCGCAGTTGCGCGAAACCACGGTGGAGTTGGCGAAAAATCTGCTGGAGAAAAACCCGGTGGTGTTGCGCGCCGCGAAGGTCGGCTTCAAGCGCTGCCGTGAACTCACCTGGGAGCAAAACGAGGATTACCTCTACGCCAAGCTCGACCAGTCGCGGTTGCTCGACACCGAAGGCGGTCGCGAAGAAGGCATGAAGCAATTTCTCGACGACAAAAGCATCAAGCCCGGCCTGCAAGCCTACAAACGCTGATCGCGAGGTGTCCATGTTCGACGTGCCATTACTGATTGCAGGCCTTGCCCGGCCTTCCGCTGACGGCCGCACCTTCGACCGCCTGAGCCCGTTCACCGGCGAGGTGGTGTCGCGCGTTGCCGCCGCCACGTTGGAAGATGCCGATGCCGCGGTGGCAGCGGCCCAGGCCGCGTTCCCGGCGTGGTCGGCCTTGGCGCCGGGCGAGCGGCGCTTGCGGTTGTTGAAGGCCGCCGAACTGATGGAAGCCCGCGCCCCCGAGTTTATGGCCGCCGCCAGCGAAACCGGCGCCGCCGCCAACTGGTACGGCTTTAACGTACAACTGGCCGCCGGCATGTTGCGTGAAGCCGCGGCGATGACCACGCAGATTCTCGGCGAGGTCATCCCGTCCAACGTGCCCGGCAACTTCGCCATGGGTCTGCGCCAACCCTGCGGCGTGGTGCTCGGCATTGCGCCGTGGAATGCGCCGGTGATTCTCGGCGTGCGTGCCCTGGCCATGCCGTTGGCCTGCGGCAACACCGTGGTGCTCAAGGCCTCGGAAGCCAGCCCGTTCACGCATCGCTTGATCGGCCAGGTCCTGCATGACGCCGGATTGGGTGACGGCGTGGTGAACGTCATTTGCAATGCTCCGGAAGATGCGCCTGCCATCGTCGCCCAGCTCATCGCCAACCCGGCGGTGCGGCGGGTGAATTTCACCGGTTCCACACACGTCGGTCGTATCGTCGCCGAGCTGTGCGCGCGGCAGCTGAAACCGGCCTTGCTGGAGCTGGGTGGCAAGGCGCCGCTGCTGGTGCTGGACGATGCCGACCTGGACGCCGCCGTCGCGGCCGCTGCCTTCGGTGCGTACTTCAACCAGGGGCAAATTTGCATGAGCACCGAACGCCTGATCGTCGATGCCAAGGTGGCGGATGCCTTTATCAGCAAGCTCGCCGCCAAGGTGGCGCAGCTGCGGGCTGGGCCGGCAGAGGAAAGCGGCGCGGTGCTCGGTTCGTTGATCGACGCCCCTGCCGGCGAGCGCATCCAGGCGCTGGTGAACGATGCCCTCGGCAAAGGCGCAACGCTGGCAGCCGGTGGCGGACTGCAGGGCAGCATCATGCAGCCGGTGCTGCTCGATAACGTCACCGACGGCATGCGTTTGTATCGCGAAGAGTCGTTTGGCCCGGTGGCCGTGGTGCTGCGTGGCGAGGGCGACGAAGAACTGCTGCGCCTGGCCAACCACTCGGAGTTTGGCCTCTCGGCCGCCATTTTCAGCCGCGACGTTTCCCGTGCGCTGGCCTTGGCGCAACGGGTGGAGTCGGGCATTTGCCACATCAACGGGCCGACCGTGCACGACGAAGCGCAGATGCCCTTCGGCGGGGTGAAATCCAGCGGCTACGGCAGCTTCGGCAGCCGCGCCTCGATTGAGCATTTCACCCAGTTGCGCTGGGTCACGATCCAGAACGGGCCGCGCCATTACCCGATCTGAAACAGGCCGGTTCATCCCGCAATAACAAGAACAAACAAGCCCCCCGCCGCCACCCCGGCGCGGGCGGGCGCGCACAGAGGAAAGGCTCGTGAATGGAGAATTCGTAGCAACCCGCGCTGACCACGTGGTGCGCTATCGCCAGGTGGCCATCGGCAATCCGGGGGTGAACATTACCCATGGGGGCGACGGCAGCATTTACCTGCGCGCGCAGGAGCCACTCAAGCCAGCGCCGGCGCGTCTGCTCGACCGGCTGCTGCATTGGGCGCAGGTGAAACCGCAGGCCACGTTTGCAGCGCAGCGCGGTGATGACGGCAAATGGCAAACCCTCAGTTACGGCGAAATGCTCAGCAACGTGCGCGCCCTCGGCCAAGCGTTGCTGCGCTACGACTTGAGCGCACAGCGGCCGCTGATGATCTTGTCGGGCAATGACCTGCAGCACCTGCAACTGGCCTTCGCTGCCATGTACATCGGCGTGCCGTACTGCCCGGTGTCGCCGGCCTACTCGCTGCTGTCGCAAGACCTGGAAAAGCTGCGCCACATTGTCGGCCTGTTGCAGCCAGGCCTGGTGTTTGCCGCCGAGGCGCAGCCGTTCCAACGCGCCATCGAACAGGTGCTGGCCGATGACGTCGCGCTGGTGTTCACCCGTGGCACGCTGCCAGATCGGCGTAGCGAGCGCTTTGCCGATCTGCTCGCCACCGGCAACGTCGAGGCGGCCGACATCGCCTTTGATGCCACCGGCCCACACACCATCGCCAAGTTCCTGTTCACCTCCGGCTCCACCAAGCTGCCCAAAGCCGTGCCGACCACCCAGCGCATGCTCTGCGCCAACCAGCAAATGCTGCTGCAAACCTTCCCCGAATTCGCTGCGCAGCCGCCCGTGCTGGTCGATTGGCTGCCGTGGAACCACACCTTTGGCGGCAGCCATAACGTCGGCATCGTGCTCTATAACGGCGGCAGTCTGTACATCGACAACGGCAAGCCAACGCCCAACGGCATGGCCGAAACCCTGCGCAACCTCAAAGACATTTCCCCCACCGCCTACCTCACCGTGCCCAAAGGCTGGGAAGAATTGGTCACCGCGCTGGAGCAGGACGCCGAGCTGCGCGCGCGGTTTTTTGCCAAGGTCACGCTGTTCTTTTTCGCCGCTGCGGGTTTGTCGCAAAGCATCTGGGATCGCCTCGACCGCATCGCCGAGCAGCACTGCGGCGAGCGCATCCGCATGATGGCCGGACTAGGCATGACCGAAGCTTCGCCCTCGTGCACCTTCACCACCGGACCGCTTTGCGTGGCCGGTTATGTCGGCCTGCCGGCGCCGGGCTGCGAGACCAAACTGGTGCCGGTCGACGGCAAACTGGAAGCGCGCTTTCGTGGCCCGCACATCATGGCCGGCTACTGGGGCTCGCCTCAGCAGACGCTCGACGCCTTTGATGCCGAAGGCTTTTACCGCTCCGGCGACGCGCTGAAATTTGCCGACCCCGAGCGGCCTGAACTGGGCCTGATGTTCGACGGCCGCATTGCCGAAGACTTCAAGTTGTCGTCCGGCGTATTCGTCAGCGTCGGCCCGCTGCGCAACCGCGCCGTGCTCGACGGCACGCCCTATGTGCAAGACGTGGTGGTCGCCGCGCCGGACCGCGAGTGCCTGGGCTTGCTGGTGTTTCCGCGCCTGGCCGACTGCCGCGTGTTATCCGGCCTGCCCAGCGTGGCCAGCGACGCGCAAGTGTTGGCCCACGAGCGGGTGCGCGGCTGGTTCGCCGACTGGCTCAAGCGGCTTAACCAACACGCCACCGGCAACGCCACGCGACTGGAATGGATCAGCCTGTTGAGCGAACCACCCTCGATTGACCGGGGCGAAATCACCGACAAAGGCTCGCTCAACCAGCGCGCGGTGTTGCAGCACCGCAGCGCTCTGGTGGAAGCGCTGTATCGAGGCCAGGCGCCGCAGATTATTCGCTTCAACGGCTAAGCAAAGCGCCGCACACAACAATAAAAACTCGAGGTTTACATGCCCATTTCTACTGCGCAGAACGGCGCGTCGCTGCGCACCATTGCCCTGTGTTTTATCGTCGCCATGCTTGAAGGCCTCGACCTTCAAGCCGTCGGCGTCGCGGCGCCGGCCATGGCCCAGCACTTCGCCCTGAACTCGGCCGCGTTGGGCTGGGTCTTCAGCGCCGGCTTGTTCGGCCTGTTGCCGGGCGCGGTGTTCGGTGGCTGGCTGGCCGACCGCTTCGGGCGCAAAAGCGTGTTGGTGGCGGCCGTGGTGTTGTTCGGTTTGTTTTCGCTGCTCACCGCCCACAGCGCCACCTACGAGCAACTGCTCGCAGCGCGTTTGGTTACGGGGTTGGGCATGGGCGCCGCGCTGCCGATTCTGATCGCGCTGTCCTCGGAAGTCGCCAGCCCAGGCTTGCGCAACCTGGCTGTCAGCCTCACCTACTGCGGCGTGCCGCTGGGCGGAGCGATTGCGGCGCTGCTGGGTATTTTTGCGGTGTCCGGCGACTGGCGGCTGGTTTTCTACGTCGGCGGCTTTGCGCCGCTGGTGATCGCCTTGCTGCTGATGCGCTGGCTGCCCACGCCCGCCGCGCGCCAAGGGCAGACGTTGCCAGTGGGCGCCATCAGCCGCGAACTGCTCGGGCAACGCCGTGGCGCGTCGACCCTGCTGCTGTGGGGCGCGTGTTTCTGCACGCTGACCATTCTCTACATGCTGCTCAACTGGCTGCCGACCCTGCTCATCCAGCGCGGCCTCAGCCGTCTGGATACCGCCACCATTCAAGTGCTGTTCAACATCGGCGGCGTCGCCGGCTCGCTGTTGGCCGGACGCCTGATGGACAGCGGCAAGGCAATGCTCGCGGTGCTGCTGGCTTACCTCGGCATGCTCGCGGCCTTGCTGGCGCTGGGCCGCGTGGAGCAGGCGCAAGGGCTTTACCTCGCTGGCCTGGCCGCAGGTGCCTGCGCGGTGGGTGGGCAACTGATTCTCTATGCCCTGGCGCCGCGCCTGTATCCCGCGCATGTGCGTGCCACAGGGGTTGGCGTGGCCGTGGCGGTGGGGCGTTTGGGGTCCATGAGCGGGCCATTGGCGGCCGGGCAATTGCTGGCGGCGGGGGCGGGCGTGACCGGTTTGTTGCTGGCCGCTACGCCGTTGGTGGCGATAGCGGCGTGTGCTGTCGCCGTGCTGCTCAAGCGTGACCTGAACAACTGATTTTCCGAGCGACACATCCTCAGCTCCACTGGACTCCACTGAGGATGATTTTTGCCGCGTCGTAGCCTTAAGCCCGCTACGGCGCGGTTTTTTTCGCGTGGTTTATTGCGCTGAATAACGCGGACGCGGCGTAGCCACCGGAATCGGACTGGTGCCATCGAGCGGCAGGAACTCCGCGCGTTCGGCGTCGTAAGCGCGAATCTCGCAGGTATCGATGCTGTAGACCCAACCGTGAATAAACAACTGACCGCTGGCCATGCGCGAAGCCACCGAAGGATGGGTGCGCAAGTGCTGCAATTGCGCGACCACGTTTTCCTCGGTCAGCACGCCGAGGGTCTCGTGCTCCGTGCCGCAATTGCAGTTATCCGCCACCATGATTTTTGCCACTTCGGAATGACGCAACCAGGCTTTGACCGTGGGCATTTTTTCCAGCGTGTCGGGGTTCATCACCGCGCGCATGGCGCCGCAATCGGAATGGCCGCAAACGATGATGTGGTGCACACCGAGCGCCAACACCGCGTACTCGATGGCGGTGGAAACGCCGCCGTTCATTTGCCCATACGGCGGCACCACGTTGCCCACGTTACGGGTCACGAACAGATCGCCCGGCGAGCTTTGCGTAATCAGTTCGGGAACGATGCGTGAGTCGGCGCAGGTAATAAACATGGCGCGCGGGCGTTGCGCGGTGGCGAGCTTTTGAAAGAGTTCTTCCTGCTCGGGAAACACTTCGGTGCGAAAGCGTTGAAAGCCGGAAACGATCTGCTGCAACGCCTCATCGGCGCCCTCGCCTTCCGCCTGGTCGAGGCGATCGAGGTTCTGTTGGTCGCGCGTGTTCATAAAAAACTCCTGAGCGAGAAACGGGGCCTGGATGACTATAGGCGGCTATTGTTCCAGCTTCGCCCTTGACGGGCTATCTTCGGTCCGCTGATCGACCTAACCGCACCACCGAGCTAGCGGTGTGACTAGTTTTTGGCATTGGCGTTCTGTTGTGAGTACAGTCCTTTTCGGCCTATTTCACTGCGAGCGCCCCATGCCGTCGATTTACGACCTCAAACCCCGCTTTCAGAACCTGCTCCGCCCCTCCGTTACCCGTCTGCATCAGCGTGGCGTCACTGCCAACCAGGTGACGTTGTTTGCCTGTGCCATTTCCATTCTGGTCGGCGCGGTGGTGGCGATATTCGCGGAACACCGCGCGGTGTTTGCGCTCTTACCGCTGTGGATGCTGCTGCGCATGGGCCTGAACGCTGTGGATGGCATGTTGGCGCGCGAGTTTGGCCAGCAATCACGCCTGGGCGCTTACCTCAACGAGATCACCGACCTGGTTGCCGATGCAGCGTTGTACCTGCCGTTTGCCTGCCTGGCCGGCGTGTCTGGCGCTGCTGTCGGCGCCGTGGTGCTGTTGGCCTGGCTAACTGAATACGCCGGCGTGCTGGGGCTGATGGTCGGTGCTTCGCGCCGTTACGACGGGCCAATGGGCAAAAGTGACCGCGCTTTCGTCTTTGGCCTGCTGGGCTTTCTATTGGCCCTGGGCATCGCGGTCGAACCATGGCTGACGGCGATCATGGCCGTGCTGGCGGTCTTGCTGGTTTACACCACCTTCAACCGCATCAAGCGCGGCCTGGCAGAGCAACCTGCCCACTAATCTCGATTCATTACAGGAATTCTACGGATGGAAACTCAACGCCAGCAGCACCACGCAACGTTTCCCACCCATGACGGCGTAGACCTCTTCTACCGCCACTGGCCTGCCCACGACGCCGCCGCTGATGCCCCGCGCAAAGCCATCGTTTTGCTGCACCGTGGCCATGAACATTCCGCGCGTATGGCGCACCTGGTGGACGAACTCAATCTGCCGGATTTCAGCTTTTTCGCCTGGGACGCCCGTGGCCATGGCCACTCGCCCGGCGAGCGCGGCGACAGCCCGAGCTTTGCCGCCAGCGTGCGCGACGTGGAAGACTTCGTCGCCTTCATCCAGCGCGAGCATGGCATCGCCATTGAAGACATTGCGGTGGTCGCGCAAAGCGTCGGCGCCGTGCTTGCCGCTACCTGGGCCCATGACTACGCGCCGCGCATCCGTTGCATGGTGCTGGCCTCGCCGGCCTTCGACATCAACCTGTATGTGCCCCTGGCGCGCCCCGGCCTGACCTTGCTGCGCAAGCTCAAAGGCAACTTCTTCGTTAAAAGCTATGTGCGCCCCGGCATGCTCACCCATGACAAGGCGCGCGCCGAGAGCTATGCCAACGACCCGTTGATTGCCAAGGCGATTTCGGTCAATCAGCTGCTCGGTCTGTATGAAGCCGCTGACCGTGTGGTGGCCGACGCCGAGGCCATTCAGGTGCCGACTCAACTGTTGATTTCCGGCGCCGATTTCGTGGTCAAGCGCAAACCCCAGGAGCTGTTTTTCCAGCGCCTGGGCACGCTGCAAAAAGAGCGTCATCTGCTCCCCGGTTTTTACCACGACACCCTCGGTGAGGCTGATCGCCACCTGGCTGTGAACAAGGCGCGTGGCTTTATCGAACTGCTGTTCAGCCAACCGTCGAGCCGGCCGGAACTGCTCACGGCCGACCGCATCGGCTTCACCAAGGCCGAAGCCGAAGGCCTGGCCACACCGCTGCCGCCGCTGTCGCCAACCGGCCTGTATTGGCGCGCCACCCGCGCCTCGATGGGCCTGGGCGCCAAGTTGTCGGCCGGGGTAAAGCTGGGTTTCGACACCGGCTTCGACTCGGGCAGCACCCTGGATTACGTGTACCGCAACAGCCCGACTGGCACCGGTTCGCTTGGCCGAATGATCGATACCAACTACCTCAACTCCATCGGTTGGCGCGGCATTCGTCAGCGCAAGCTGCACATTGAGGAGCTGCTGCGCGACACCCTGCAAACGTTGCAGGCGCAGGGCAAGCCGACGCGCATCGTCGACATAGCTGCGGGCCACGGCCGCTATGTTCTCGAAGCGCTGCAAGGCCTTGCTCAGCGCCCGGACTCGATCCTGCTGCGCGATTACAGCGACCTCAACGTCAGCCAGGGCCAGGCGCTGATTAGCGAAAAGGGTTTGAGCGATGTCGCTACGTTTGTAAAAGGTGATGCCTTTGATCCGGCCAGCTTGGCGAGCCTGGATCCCAAACCGACCCTGGCGATTGTTTCCGGCCTGTATGAGCTGTTCGGTGATAACGGCATGGTCAGCGCTTCGCTGGGTGGCCTGGCGCAAGCCGTCGAGCCAGGCGGTTATCTGATCTATACCGGCCAGCCCTGGCACCCGCAGTT
Organism: Pseudomonas sp. AC229; assembly: GCF_979254655.1. Lineage (NCBI taxonomy): Bacteria > Pseudomonadati > Pseudomonadota > Gammaproteobacteria > Pseudomonadales > Pseudomonadaceae > Pseudomonas > Pseudomonas sp. AC229. The sequence continues at coordinate 17,841 of NZ_CEEDHK010000006.1, read as the reverse complement.
GCAACTGATTGCCCGCGCGCTGACCAGCCACCGCGGCGGTCAGGCCTGGGTGATGCGCCGTCGTACGCAGGCGGAAATGGACCAGTTGGTCGAAGCCGCCGGCTTTCGCAAGGTGACTCAGCGCATCGATCAATGGGGCATTTTCAGCGTCAGCCTGGCGCAGCGGATCGGGGCATGAGCGAGGCCCTGACCCTGGCGCCGGTTTATCCGCAACTGAGCGTGCGCCAGCGTTTTCCCCGGGCGCTGGTGTGGCTGCTGATTCTGGCGCCACTGTTCTTCGCCACCTACAGTTTGGCCAACTGGTTCACCAGCCAGCGTGCGGACGTCGGCACCCTGGTGTTTGCCTGGGAGCAGCACACCCCGTTTTGGGCCTGGACCATCGTGCCCTACTGGTCCATCGACTTGCTCTACGGCTTGTCGCTGCTGCTGTGCAATAGCCGTCATGAGCTGGATATCCATGCCCGGCGCTTGCTCAGCGCGCAGGTTCTGGCGATTGCCGGGTTCCTGTTGTTTCCGCTCACGTACACCTTTTCCCGCCCGGAAATGACCGGCTTTTTCGCCTGGATGTTTGAGGTGTTGATGGGTTTTGACAAACCGTTCAACCAGGCGCCGTCGCTGCATATCGTGCTGCTGATTGTGCTGTGGGTGCGCTACGCCGCTCACACGCCGGAAGGCGTGTTGCGGTGGTTGCTGCACCTCTGGTTTGGGCTGATCGGCCTGTCGGTGCTCACCACCTACCAACACCATTTCATCGACTTGCCCACCGGCGTTCTGGTGGGCTGGCTGTGCATCTGGCTGTGGCCGCTGGACCGCCCCAGCCCGCTGGCGAACTTGCGCTGGCAGCCGCAGGCCAAAGGGCGCCGTCTGGCGTTGTACTACGCGCTTGCCGGCGTGGCGCTCGGTGCGCTGGGCATCAGTGTTGGAGGTCTGGGTTGGTGGCTGACCTGGCCGGCCACGGCGCTGTGCCTGGTGGCCCTGAATTACCTGGTGGTGGGCGCGACCGGTTTCCAGAAGCACAGCGACGGCACGCTCAGTTGGGCCTCGAACTTTCTGTTCGGGCCCTACCTGATAGGCGCCTGGGTGAACTCGCGGTTGTGGACCGCGCGCCAGCCGGCGCCGGTTTTGATCATGGATGACGTGTGGCTGGGGCGAATTCCCAACAAAGGCGAGCTGGACGACACGCCAATCCGGGCCATTGTCGACCTGTGCGCCGAGTTGCCGTGCGCCAGCGGCGGCCGCGCTTACCGAAGCCTGCCCACGCTCGACCTGTTGCCGCCGAGCCCCGAGCTGCTGCGCGCGGCTGCCATAGCCATTGAGCAGGCGCGTCAGCAAGGCCAGGTGCTGGTGTGCTGCGCCCTTGGTTATTCGCGCAGCGCCGCAGCGGTAGCCGCATGGCTGTTGCATAGCGGCCGTGCTGCCACCCCGCAAGCCGCCGAAGCGATACTGCGTCAGGTCCGCCCCGGCGTAGTGCTGCGAGAAGGGCACCTGCGCAATTTGGCTGCGATGGACGCCGGCACATGAGCGACCTGCGTTTGCTCAGCTGCGCGCGCTTACTGGAGCAGGGGCAGCGTCTGGATCAGTTGTCCACCAGCCTCAGCGTCGTGGCATTGGCCGGCGCCTTGCTCGTGACCATTCACTACCAACTGCTGCTGGTCGCCGGGTTGCTGGTGCTCACGTTGCTGGCAGGCGCTTTGGAAAAATACTGGGCCATGCGCGTGGCCTTCGACGCGGCGCTGTTTGCCCGCTTGGCCGATGCCGCTGACCTGCGCGCGGCCACCGTGGAACTGGACAACGGCTTGCTCGGCCTGGGCCTGATGCCGGCTGCCAACGTCGGACGTGACTGGACCCTGCGCTGCAAGGGCGCCTTGGGGCTGCTGCGCAAGCAGGGTCTGGCACTTGCTGTACAACTGCTGTTAGCGCTGGCTGCTGTGGCGGCTGGCGCGTTTGCCTAGAGGACGGCACATGTCACGTGTATCGCAATACAGCTGGCGCGGCGCTTTTGTCGCCCGCCTGATTATCGGCTTTGCTGCTGCCATCACCGGCGCCCGCGCGCTGTGGGTGGGCTGCACGCCTGAGCCCAAAGCACGGGTGTACTTCGCCAACCACAACAGCCATGGCGACTTCGTGCTGCTGTGGTCGTCGCTACCCAGCCACATGCGCGGCAGCACCCGGCCAGTGGCCGGCGCCGACTACTGGGCCAAGGGCGGTGTGCGCAGCTTTCTGATCAACAAGGTGTTTCGTGGCGTGTTGATCGCGCGCTCGCCCACCGCAACCGACCCCAACCCCATCGACCAGATGGCCGCGGTGCTCGAAGGCGGCGAGTCGCTGATTCTGTTCCCCGAGGGCACGCGCAACCTTGAAGACGGTTTGCTGCCGTTCAAGAGCGGCCTGTTCCACCTCGCCAGCCGTTGCCCGGACGTCGAGCTGGTGCCGGTCTGGATCGATAACCTAAAACGCGTGATGCCCAAAGGCCGCACGCTGCCGTTGCCGTTGCTGTGCACCCTGACCTTCGGCACGCCCCTGCAGTTGCTCGAAGGCGAAGCCAAAGCGGACTTTCTCACCCGCAGCCGCGAGGCATTGCTGGCCCTGACGCCCAAGGAGTCCTGACGTGGATCGGCAAACGCTTAACGTATTTATCGCTGTCGGTTTATTCCTCGCACTGGCCTCGCTGGTGGGGCAAATCCTCAAGTGGAAAAAAGGCGCAACGCCAGTCATCGACAACCTCAACGCGCGGATCAACGCGTGGTGGGTGATGGTCGCGGTGCTGGGCGTCGCATTTTTCTTCGGCAAGCCCGGGGTGTTGCTGCTGTTTTACCTGCTGTCGTTCTTCGCCCTGCGCGAATTCATCACCCTTACGCAAACCCGTGGCGGCGACTACCCGGCATTGGTGGCCGCGTTCTACTGCGTGCTGCCGTTCCAGTATTTTCTGGTGTACATCGAGTGGTACGGGATGTTCAGCATCTTCATTCCCGTGTTCGTGTTCCTGCTGATGCCATTTCTGGCGTCACTGGGCGGCGACACCACGCGCTTTCTGGAGCGTACGGCCAAGGTGCAGTGGGGGCTGATGATTTGCGTGTTCAGCATTTCCCATGTGCCAGCGTTACTGACCCTGAACATCGCCGGCTACGAAGGCCGCAACTTGCTGCTGATCGCGTTTCTGGTGCTGGTGGTGCAGTCCTCGGACGTACTGCAATACATCTGGGGCAAGCTGATGGGCAAAACCAAAGTGGCGCCAAACCTGTCGCCCTCGAAAACCCTGGAAGGCCTGATCGGCGGCGTGGTATCGGCCACTCTCCTGGGTGGTGCGCTGTTCTGGATGACGCCGTTCAGCTTCCTGGGTGCGCTGGCCTTGGCGTTTGTGATTTGCCTGATGGGCTTTATCGGTGGGCTGGTGATGTCGGCGATCAAGCGTGACCGTGGGGTGAAAGATTGGGGCCATATGATCGAGGGCCACGGCGGCATGCTCGACCGCCTCGACTCTGTGTGTTTCGCCGCCCCGGTGTTCTTCCACCTGGTGCGCTACAACTTCACCTGAGCCTGGGCGATCGTCTGCCGAGGGCGTTGAGGCCGGTTAAACCACCACCTCATGCGCCCTGGGCAGATCCGGCCCGGTGCGCGAGCAGGTGACGGCAGCGGCTGCCACCGCGTAGCTCAGCAACGCATCGAGCTGCTCCCGGCTCAACCGCGCCATTCCTTCCGGGCTGTCCAGCTCCGCCCGCGTCAGCCACGCCAATAGCGCCGCCTGAAACGTATCCCCAGCGCCGACGGTGTCGCGCACGTCAATGCGCCGTGACGGCACCGACACCACGCCATGCTCACGGCTGAACGCGGTGGCGCCTTGGCTGCCACGGGTCATCACCACCAACTGGCAACGGCCACCGAGCCAGCGCTGAATAATCTGTTCCGGCTCAATGCCGGGGTAGAGCAAACCCAAGTCTTCGTCGCTGACTTTGATCAGGTCGGCCAACTGCGCCAGTTCTTCCACACGCTCGCGCCACAGCGCGGCATCAGGTTGAGGGTTGAGGCGGACGTTGGGGTCGAGGCTGATCAGGCGCTTGCCGCTTTCGCGACGAATCAGCTCCAGCAGGGTGTCGCCAATGGGTTGCACCACCAGCGAGAACGAGCCCACGTGCACACCGCGCACCTCGCTGCTCAAGGCCGGCAGATGTTCCGGGCGCACGGCGCGGTCGGCGCAGCCTTCGCCGCGAAAGGAATAGTGCGGGTGGCCGTTGCCGTCGAGGGCGACCATGGCCATGGTCGTGGGGCAGTCGCTGGCGATCAGGAAGTCTTCGCGTACGCCTTCTTCTTCCAGCACCCGGCGCAGGCGGGCACCGAGAAAGTCGGTGGACAGGCCGCCAAACAGCGCCGACTTCACGCCCAACCGACGCAGGCCCACGGCCACGTTGAAGGGTGAGCCACCGGCGATGGCTTTGTAGTCCAGCTCGCTGCTGCGCGCGCCGGCCGCCTGGGTGAAAAAGTCGAACAACGCTTCGCCGCAAACCAGGTACATGTCGAACTCCTGAACAAAAGGGATTGGCTGTTTTTACGCCTATTGCACCTGCATCACCTGCTGGCGGTAACGCTGGTACACCGGCTCGTACGCGGCGCTGGCTGCGGGGTTCGGCTCGGTGTGCGTGCGCAGGTCGAGGCTTACGCAGCGGTCGCACAACGCGTGCAAGCTGCCTTCGCCGCCGCTCCACGCCGCCTGAATCGCCGCGCCCAGGGCTGCCGCTTCGGTGTGCTGCGGGCAGACCAGTGGGGTGGCCATGATATCGGCGACTACTTGGCGCCACACCGAGCTTTTTGCGGCGCCGCCGATCAAGCGAATTTCCCGGCTTTCGATGCCGCTGGCGCGCAGCAAATCCAGGCCGTAGCGCAGGCCAAAGCACACGCCTTCCAATACGGCGCGGCAGAGGTTGGCGCGGGTGAGGTTATCGCTGGTCAGGCCCAGCAAACTGGCGCTGGCGTTGGGCAGTGCCGGTACCCGTTCGCCGTTAAGGAAGGGCAGCATCAGCACGCCGCCGGCGCCAATCGGCGCTTGCATGGCCAAGGCGCCGAAGCTGGCGAGGTCCAGTTCCAGCAGCTCCTGGATGGCGCCGGTGGCGTTGGTCAGGTTCATGGTGCAGATCAACGGCAGCCAGCCGCCGGACGATGAACAGAACGTGGCGACCGAGGCGTGCGGGCTCACCTGGGGCTGGTCGGCGAAGGCGTACAGCGTGCCCGACGTGCCCAGGCTCATGGTGATGGCGCCGGGGCGGATATTGCCGGTGCCGATGGCGCCCATCATGTTGTCGCCGCCGCCACTGGCCACCTTCGCGCGAGGGTTCACGCCCAGCCGCGCGGCGACGTCGGGCAGTAGGGTGCCGACCGATTCATCGGCGCCGATCAGGGTGGGCAGCGCGTTGTTAAGGCGCCCGCTGGGGTCGATCAGGCGCAGCAAGTCGTGGTCCCAGTCGCGGGTGCGCACGTTGAAATAGCCGGTGCCGGAGGCGTCGCCGTATTCGCTGCAGGCGCGGCCGGTGAGCCAGAAATTCAGGTAGTCGTGGGGCAGCAACATGTGGGCGATGCGCTTGTAGAGGGCCGGGTGGTGTTTTTGCGTCCACAGCAGTTTCGACACCGTGTAGCCCGGCGCAATCGCCACGCCGAGGCGCGCCAAGGAGCCCTGCTCGCCGCCGAGAAAATCCAGCAGTTGCTGATTTTCTGCCGCCGATTCGGTGTCGCACCACAGCTTGGCCGGGCGCAGCACCTGGCCCTGGGCGTCTAGCAGCACCAAGCCGTGCTGTTGGCCTGAAACACCGATGCCGGCAATCGCCTCACCGCTAACACCCGCGTCGGCCAATGCCGCGCGGGTGGCGTGTTCGAAGGCGCTGAGCCAGTCCGCCGGTTGCTGTTCGCGATGGCCGTTGGGCCCGCTGATCAGCCGGTGCGGCGCGCCGCCCGCGCCCAACACCTGCCCGCTGCTGGCGTCGAGTACCAGCGCCTTGGTGCCTTGGGTGCCGCAATCAATGCCGAGGTACAAGGCCATGGCCGGACCTCAGCGCTGCTGGTTCAACGGACCGACACGCCCGCCGTCGCCGAGCAACGCCTGCAACGTGCCGGTCACGCCAAGGGTGCGCAGGTTGTGCAACTGACGCTCGAAAGCGGCAACAAACGCAGCCGAGCCTGGAATGGCCGGGCCGAACACGCGGTCGGCGCCAAGCAAGCGCGTGGTGAGGGCGGCCTTGTCAGCCACCAGACCTTGCGCCCACTCCCCGTGCGGATCGGGAATGCGGTAGGCGGTGCCGTTTTCATCCACACCATCGAGGTACACCGCCCAGGCCGCGACGACCAAGGCAGCACGGTCGAGTTCGGCGCCGTCGGCGATCAAGCGGTTCAGCGTCGGCACAATGAATTTAGGGAATTTCGAGGTGCCGTCGGAGCACACGCGCTCCAGTTGGTCAGCGATGGCCTGGTTGGAAAAGCGCTCGATCAGCGTGTCCTTGTAAGTGGTCAGGTCAATGCCCGGCACCGGCGCCAGTTGCGGGGTCACGTCCAGGTCCATAAAGCGCCGCACGTAACGGCGGAACAGCTCGTCGTTCATGGCCTCGTGCACGAAGCGGTAGCCCTTGATAAAGCCCAGGTACGTGAGCGCCAGGTGGCTGCCGTTGAGCAGCTTTATTTTCATCTCTTCATAGGGCGACACGTCGCCGGTGAACTGCACGCCGACGGCTTCCCATGCGGGGCGGCCGTTAACGAATTTGTCTTCGAGCACCCATTGCAGAAACGGCTCGCACACCACCGGCCAGGCGTCGTCGATGCCGTGTTCGCGGGCCAATTGCTGGCGATGGGCGTCGCTGGTCATGGGCGTGATGCGGTCGACCATGGCGTTGGGAAAGCTGACGTTGGCGTCGATCCATGCGGCCAGTTCGGCGTCGGCCAGCCGCGCGTAACTGAGCAGCGCTTTGCGGGTGACGGCGCCGTTGTGCGGCAGGTTATCGCACGACATCAGCGTGAATGCAGGCGTGCCTTCAGCGCGGCGTTTGGCCAGTGCGGCGCAGAGGAAACCGAACACGGTGGTGGGTGTTTGAGGGTTGGCCAGGTCGTGCTGAATGGCGGGCAGGTCGGCGAGAAATTCGCCGCTGGCGTCGTCGATGCAATAGCCGCCTTCGGTGATGGTCAGCGAGACAATGCGAATCGCCGGCTCGGCTAGTTTGTCGATCACCGCCTGCGCGCCGTCGGCAGCCAGGAGCATGTCGCCGATCACGCCGACTACGCGCACTTCCAGGCTGGGCACATCGCCCAGTTCCACTTGCGTGTAGAGGTAATCCTGGCCGGCGAGCGCGTCGCGCATGGCTTTGTCTTCGGCGCGCAGGCCGATGCCGCAGATGCCCCAGTCCATGTCCTGGCCGCTGTTGTGCAGCGCTTCGGTGTAGATGGCTTGATGGGCGCGGTGAAAGCCGCCGACGCCAATATGGGCGATGCCTTGCTGGCGCGCGCCCAAGTCATAGGTGGGCACGGCGATGTAGGGCACCAGGCGGGACAACGTGGAGCGACTGAGTTTCATAAAAGTCCTTACGCCGCCTGCTCGGTAGCGCTGCGTTTGTCGATGGCGGTGCCATTGGCATCGAAGAGGTGGCAGTGCGCCGTGTCGAAGGCCAGCTCCAGCGGTTGGCCGTAGGCCGGGCCGAAGTCGCCGCGCACGCGGATGGTCAGTGTTTCGCCGGAGGCGGTGCGCACGTGGCAATAGGTGTCGCTGCCCAGGCGTTCGCTGACGTCGGCGACCACCTGCAACTGGCCTTGCCCGGCCGGCACGATATTGAAGTGTTCCGGCCGCACGCCCAGCGTCACGCTAGCGCCGGTCGACAGCGCGCAGGCCTCACGCGGCAGATGCAGGTTGGCGCCGGCGTCGAGCTGCACTTCGCAGCTGCCGCCATCTACCTGGCCAACCGTGCCGCGCAAAAAGCCCATCTTCGGCGTGCCGAGGAAACCGGCAACAAACAGGTTGGCCGGGTGGTTGTACAGCTCCAGCGGCGAGCCCACTTGCTCTACGCGGCCGCCGTTGAGCACCACCACTTTGTCGGCCAGGGTCATGGCTTCGACCTGGTCGTGGGTCACGTAAATCATGGTGGCCTTCAGCTCTTTGTGCAGGCGCGCCAGTTCCAGGCGGGTTTGCACGCGCAGCGCGGCGTCGAGGTTGGACAGCGGTTCATCGAACAGGAAAATTTTCGGGTTGCGCACAATCGCCCGGCCGATGGCCACGCGCTGGCGCTGCCCGCCAGACAACTGCTTGGGCTTGCGCTCCAGCAGCCGCTCCAGTTCGAGAATGCGCGCGGCGTTGTCCACTTTGGCTTGCACGGTGGCTTTGTCGACCCGCGCCAGGTCGAGGGCGAACGACAGGTTTTTGCGCACGGTCATGTGCGGGTACAGCGCATAAGTCTGGAACACCATGGCCAGGTCGCGCTTGGCGGGGGCCAGGTCGGTGATGTCTTTGCCGTCCAGCGAAATGGTGCCGCTGGTAACTTCCTCCAGGCCGGCAATCAGGCGCAGCAAGGTGGATTTACCGCAGCCCGACGGGCCGACAAACACCACGAATTCGCGGTCGCGTACGTCCAGGTCGATGCCTTGAATGATGGCGTGGCCATCAAAGCCTTTTTGCAGATTGCGGATGCTGAGGTCAGCCATGTGAGCACTCCTTGGAAACCAGGCCGGTCATTTCACGGCACCAAAAGACAGGCCACGCACCAGCTGCTTCTGGCTGATCCAGCCGAAAATCAGAATGGGCGCGCAGGCGAGGGTCGAGACGGCGGATAACTTGGCCCAGAACAACCCTTCCGGGCTGGAATAGGACGCCACCAGCGCGGTGAGCGGGGCGGCGGCAGACGAGGTGAGGTTGAGCGACCAGAAGGCCTCGTTCCAACACAAGATCAGCGACAACAACATGGTCGAGGCCAGGCCGCCGCGGGCGATGGGCAGCAGCACGCGGCCGATTTCCTGAAAGGTGGTGGCGCCGTCCAGCCGCGCCGCTTCGAGGATATCCACCGGAATATCTTTGAAGTACGTGTAAACCATCCACACCACAATCGGCAGGTTGATCAGCGTGTAGATCACAATCAACGCCAGGCGCGAATCGAGCAGGCCCATGCTTTTGCACAGCAGGTAAATGGGCATGAGCACGCCCACCGGCGGCAGCATTTTGGTCGACAGCATCCACAGCAGCGTGCGCTTGGTGTGGCGGCTTTCGTGGAAGGCCATGGAGTACGCCGCCGGCACCGCAATCAACATGCACAGCGCCGTGGCGGCGAAGGAAATCAGCACGGAGTTCCAGGCAAAACTGAAGTAGTCGCTGCGCTCGTTGATGTGCAGGTAGTTCTCCAGCGTCGGCACAAAGAACAGCTGCGGCGGCGTGGCGATGGCGTCCATTTCGGTTTTGAAGCTGGTGAGGATCATCCAGAAAATCGGGAAGAAAATCAGCAGCGCCACCGCCCAGGACAGCGTGCCCACGACCACGCTTTGCAGGCGCCGGGATTGCTTCAAGGTCAGCATCGTCAGGCTCCTTTTTACGGTTGGTCAGTGAGGTTTTTGCCAATCATCCGCACCAGGATGATGGCGGCGATATTGGCGATCAGCACGGCGATCAAGCCGCCCGCCGAGGCCATGCCCACGTCGAATTGCAGCAGCGCCTGGTTGTAGATCAGGTACGCCAGGTTGGTCGATTCGTAGCCCGGCCCGCCGCTGGTCGTGGTGAAGATTTCGGCGAATACCGAGAGCAGAAAAATGGTCTCGATCATCACCACCACGGCAATCGGACGCGCCAGGTGCGGCAGGGTCAGGTGCCAGAAAATCGCGATGGGGCCGGCGCCGTCGAGGCGCGCGGCTTCTTTCTGGTCTTGGTCGAGGGACTGCATGGCCGTCATCAAAATCAGAATGGCGAACGGCAGCCACTGCCACGACACGATAAAGATGATCGACAGCAGCGGATGGTGCGCCAGCCAGTCCACCGGCTGGGCGCCGAAGAAGCGCCACACGGCCGCGAGAATGCCGGACACCGGATGGAATATCAGGTTCTTCCACAGCAAAGCGCTGACGGTTGGCATGATGAAAAAAGGCGAGATCAACAGCACGCGCACAATGCCGCGACCCCAGAATTCGCAGGCCTCCAGCAACGCGCTAATCAGCACGCCGAAGATCACGCTTATGGCCAATACGCTGCCCACCAGGGTTAGGGTGTGCAGCGCGCCGGGCATAAAACCGGGGTCGGTGACGAAGAACTCAAAGTTCTCCAGGCCGACGAATTCGTTCTCGCCAGGCGACAACAGGTTGTAGCGGATCAGTGAGAAATACACGGTCATGCCCAGCGGCACGATCATCCACAACAGCAGCAGGGCGACGGAGGGGCTGACCAGAAACCAGCCCGGCTTCAGCGCCCGCCGCTTGGCGCGCGGTGCGGCAGCGGGTGCGTTGGCAACGGTGTCGAGAACCGAGGAACTCATGGCGACTCCATGACAGGGTTAGAACGCCGGCGCGGGGGAGCGCGCCGGCGGGGTGCCTCTACGGGGGAAAGAAGGCGTTACGTCGGCGGACTATTTCGGGTAGCCCGCGCGCTTCATCTCACGCACGGTGCTGGCCTGCGCGGCGCTCAGCGCCTGGTCGACCTGCATCTGCCCGGTCAGCGCGGCGGCGAACAGCTTGCCGACTTGCGTGCCGATGGCCTGGAACTCCGGAATGGTCACCAACTGAATGCCCACATACGGCACCGGGCGCACGCCAGGGGCGGTCGGGTCGGCGGCTTTCAGCGATTCCAGGGTGACCTTGGCGAACGGCGCGGCGCTCATGTAGGCATCGTTGTAGGTCGAGGCGCGAGTGCCTGGCGGCACGTTGGCGACGCCGTCTTTCTCGGCAACAAGTGCGCCGTATTCCTTGGAAGTGGCCCAGGCGCTGAATAGCTTGGCGGCGTCTTTGGCTTTGGAGCTGGTGGGAATGGCCAGTGCCCAGGAATACAGCCAAGTCGCGCCCTTGTCCGTGACTTGCTTGGGCGCGAAGGTGAAGCCCACATGCTCGGAAACCTTGCTTTGCGCTTTGTCGGTCACGAACGAGCCGGCCACGCTGGCGTCGACCCACATGCCGCATTTGCCGCTGTTGAACAGCGCCAGGTTTTCGTTGAAGCCGTTGCTTGAGGCGCCGGGCGGGCCGAATTTATTCATGGTGGTGACGTAGAAATTCAGCGCGTTTTTCCATTCGCTGCCGTCAAATTCGGGCTGCCATTTCTCATCGAACCAGCGCGCACCGTAGGCGTTGCCGATGGTGGTAATCAGCGCCATGTTTTCGCCCCAACCGGCTTTGCCGCGCAGGCAGATGCCGTACTGGCCCTGGTCAGGCTTGTGCAGTTTTTCAGCGAAACCGGCGAGCTGTTCCCAGGTCGGGTGCTCGGGCATTTCCAGGCCGGCGGCCTTGAACAGGTCGGTGCGGTAATAGGTGATGGAGGCTTCGGCGTAGAACGGTAGCGCATAGAGCTGACCCTTGGCCGACAGCCCTTCGCGCACGGAAGGGAACACGTCGTCGAGGTCGTAGGTGGCGGGCAGGTCTTTCATCGGTTCGAGCCAACCCTTGGCGCCCCACAGCGAGGCTTCGTACATGCCGATGGTCAGCACGTCGAACTGGCCGCCCTCGGTGGCGATGTCAGTGGTCAGGCGTTGGCGCAGGACGTTCTCTTCGAGAACCACCCACTTCAGTTTGATATCGGGATGCTGCTCTTCGAAGGTTTTCGAGAGCTTTTGCATGCGGATCATGTCGCTGTTGTTGACCGTGGCGATGGTCAGGGTTTCGCCCGCCAGGGTAACGGCGGACGACGACAAGCAGAGGGCGGCAACCAGTGCCTTGAGCGTGTGGTTCATGGTGTTGAACTCCTCTTGGCAGCCAGGTCGGCGGCGCAAGACATTATTGTTTTTGTTTGACCGGGGTCGATTACACGCCGGCTCGCCAGCGCAAACAACGCCTTGCCTGCACCGCGACCGATACTTTTTTGCGGTCCGTCTGTAGGGCAATTCGCGCAAAAGTGCACGCCGCGCCGCTTTAGCGCGCTGATTTGAGGCGGAAGTGGTGAGTCACGCGGTGTGAATCAGTACCGGTTTTGCTCGGTCATGCGTTGCGTGACCAGCCGTCGGTAACCGGACGGCGTCATGCCTTTGAGTTGCTGGAAGCGCCGGTTGAAGTTCGACACGTTGCTGAAGCCGGATTCGAAGCACACGTCGGTCACCGGCTTGTCGCTGGTGCTGAGCAACTCGCAGGATTTGCTCACGCGCAGGCGATTAACAAACTCGACAAAGCCGCGCCCGGTGGCCTGCTTGAAGAAGCGCGAGAAGTACGTCGGCGTCATGCCCAACTGCTCGGCGACTTGCTCTTGGGTGAGGTCTTGCACGTAGTGCTGAAAGATAAAATCCACCGCGCGGTTGATGCGCTCCACATTGCTCTCGTCGGCCAGTTGCGTGGCCCGCACGCCGGAGAGCAGTTGGTAATCCTCGGTGGCGGCGAGTAGCTCCATCAAGATCAGAAAATGGCCCAGGCGCGTCATGCCGCTGGACTCGGCAATGCGCTGCATCAGGCCGCGCGCTTCGCTGATCAAACGCGGGCAGCGAAATTCGATGCCGTATTGCGCGCGGCCCAACAGCGGCGCCAAGCCCTGAAGTTCCGAGAACACTGCGCTGCCGCTGTCGAGCACTTGGTCGGTGAAATTCACCAGCATGTCGCGCTGCGGATACACCTCGTCTGCCGCCACCTGGCTAATCCAGTTGTGGGGCAAATTGGGGCCGGTGAGAAACAGCGTGTCGGGGGCGAAGTTGCCGATGTAGTCGCCGATAAACACCTTGCCCGAGCTGGCCACGATCAGGTGCAGCTCGTACTCCTTGTGGAAGTGCCAACGCACCAGCGGGCTGGGGAAACCGTGCTGGCGATAGATCAGCGAATGACCTTCGTGGTCATCCATCAACTCGTAGGAGGGGTCGGTAATTCGCGACGTACGGGCCATGCTGCGCTACCAGAAACAGAGAGGCTGAGGCGCTAAACCTTAGCGCGACCCGCCTGCGCTGCCCAGCGCTTAGATCAGCGTCATTTGTGCGCCGGGTGGGCAAAATTGGCTGCAATCCAGGCCGGGATCGCCGCGTCGGTTGAGGTCCAGGCGCTTGATGGCCAGTTTGAAACGCTGGCTCAGCAGTTCGGCGAACACGCCTTCGCCTTTCATGCGCACGCCGAAACGGCTGTCGTAATTTTTGCCACCGCGCGACTGGCGTATCAGGCTCATGACGTGGGCGGCGCGGTCAGGGAAATGGCTGGTCAGCCACTCCTCAAACAGCTCGGCAATTTCCAGCGGCAGGCGCAGCAGCACGTAGCCGGCCGAGCGCGCGCCGGCCTCTTTGGCGGCGGCGAGAATCTGCTCCAACTCCATGTCGGTGATCATCGGAATCACCGGCGCCACCATGGCGCTCACCGGCACGCCGGCTTCGTGCAGCTCTTTCATGGCCCGCAAGCGCGCCTTTGGCGAGGCGGCGCGCGGTTCCATGATGCGTTTGAGTTCATCGTCCAACGTGGTCAGGCTAAAGGCCACGCTCACCAGGTTGCGGCTGGCCAGTTCACTGAGTAGATCGAGGTCGCGCAGGATCAGCGAACTCTTGGTGATGATGTGCACCGGGTGGCGATAGCGCAGCATGATCTCCAGGCTGCGGCGGGTCAGCTGTTGCTCGCGCTCGATGGGCTGGTAGGCGTCGGTATTGATGCCCAGGGCGATGGGCGCCGGCTCGTAACGGGGCTTTTGCAGCTGCTCTTCCAGGCGGCTGGCCAGGTTGGTTTTGGCGATCAGCTTGGTTTCAAAATCGATGCCGGGCGACATATCCCAGTAGGCATGGCTCGGGCGGGCGAAGCAGTAGATGCACCTGTGCTACGCTATAAGACACTCGAAAGCCCGGAGCGTCTGAAATGCAACGCAAGTGCTACTCATACATACGTTTCAGTCATAAAAAGCAAGAGCTAGGTACGAGTTTTGCGCGGCAGAGCGATATTCAGCATTTTGTTGATAAACACAACCTCATCGTAGATACGACACTTGAAGACCTGGGCGTTTCAGCTTTTCGAGGAAAAAACGCAAAACAAGGCCAGTTAGGCGGATTTATCGACCTTGTTGAACAAGGCTTGATTGAACCTAATTCAATTCTACTGATTGAAAACTTCGACCGTCTTTCAAGACAAAAAGTAATTAAATCCACGCAGATTTTTCTAAATCTACTTAATCGCGGTATAGATATAGCTATTCTAGATTCTGGAAAAATCTACTCGAAAGATACGCTTTTATCATCTGATTTTTTTATTGCAGTGATTGAGTTTGAACGAGCAAACGCAGAATCATCAAGAAAAAGCGACTTCACAAGCTCGGCTTGGAATATTCACCGTGATGAAATGCGAAAAACAAAAGCTGTTAAAACTAGAAAAACACCGAGTTGGATAGGGGTTAGTGGCGTAGTTAAAGCTCGACCAGGTGATGAATCAGCCAAGTTTTTTATTATCGAAAATGAAGCTCGGAAAATCAGAAAAATTTTCGATTTAGCTTTATCAAAAGGTTTGAGCGAAACGGCAAAGGCTGTTAATGATTGGCTTGAACCAGATGAACCAAAATATTCTATTCATCAAATACAATACCTCCTCAAAAATAGAAAGGTTATAGGCGAACATCAGCCTATGAAATTTCACGAAAGTGAAATGGGACAGATGAAGCTAATGCCCGAAGGACCAACAATCCATGACTATTATCCTGCGATTGTGGATAAAACCATTTTTGAGGAAGTACAAGAAAAAATTTCTGGACGTAAACCTTTTTCGGGAAGGTTTAATAAATCAAGATTAAACGTATTTCAAGGCTTTATTACATGCTACCACTGCCATGGGACAGTGAGATACATGGATAAATCTAGCAGTGAAAGAAGCAATAAGCATTATTTCGTTTGTACAAACTCAATGTCTGGCAAGTGCGTTTTAGATAAACGACTCACGTACAACGCAAGTGAAGCAATGCAGTTTTTCTTTGAAAAAACAGACCGGTTAAATCTATCCGAAATTTTTGAAAATGATGAAAATATTTTACGCCTCAATAACTCAATCAAAGATGCTGAAAGAGCTTTAAAAAATACAAATCATCAGCTTGAACAGTTAAAGAAGCAAATCAGAGAAATGCTCCGCATTGGCAAAAATATATCTGACACATTGAACGAAATGCTTATCGAGTTTGAAACGTTAAAGCGTGAACAAACCAACACGTTAAAAACGTTGAAAGAAGAAAAAGAAACGTCAGTAGCACAGATTGAAGTTTCTAGAAATTTCAATCAGGAAAATATTCTAGAACTGCTAAATGACAAGAGTGATGAAGCAACACGAAAAAGAATTAATATTAACAACCATCTGAAACAAATAATTGAGAATATCCAATTTTTTTGCAGGGGTTATTCAAAGAAAAACCCTATCACCGGTGTTGAAGATAAACGTTCGACTTTAATTCCAACAATGATAGTAAAATTTAAAAATGGCGCAGTGAGGGTCATTGTTGAAAATGAATTAATAAAAGACGTAGGTGAACAGTCTGGCGGTGCAGAACTTTACCTAGAAATTTTAGAAGATATGCACCAACAAATGATTCTGAAAAAGGCGCTGACAGTATAACCACTTGGTAAGCCCTTTTCGTTGGACGATTAAAAATCGTCTAACGAAAAGGACTCAAATAAAAGTCAGCTTAAAAGTTGAAGTATGACATTCAAATGCTAATATATTAATATAAGTGTAAATGCGAAGTAATTAAGTAACTCGCTACACTATCCCCACACTTTTTTCGCTGCGCTCAAAAGTGAGGGAATAGTTAGCTCGCAATTGGTCATTGAGACAGAGGCAAAAGCAAAAAGCGAAAGTCAAAATCAAGGGCACTAAAAATCTAAAAAAGTAACGCTGTCGCTCATACTATTTTCGATTGTTTAGAAGTGAAACGAGTTATAAAAATTTAGCAGTCTGCTAATTATTTTTCTAACACTTTCACCAAAACAACAACCGAGAAAAACAATGAAGAACATAACAATATTTTACAGACAAATGAATTACAAGAATATCGGAAAGGGTATCGCTACACTTCAAAAATCGTTGCAGCATTCGTTGAGAGTTACGCCCAACAACCCCACCAAAAACCTAGAATGGAATGAGTCTAAATCCGCACATAATCAAATTTATTTGCCCGAACAAAACAAAGTCTTTGCGTTAGATTCTCTATCACAAGAGGAACGAGTTAATATAATTTCAAACATCATAGACGATGTAAAAGTTAACAAAAAATCCAACTCAATTGACACAGAAAATAAAAATGATTTGGGCAAGTATAAAGCAAAACTTAACAAAATACTTAAAGCGTCAACTGACAATCCAAAGCTATATAACTATCTTAACAATATCATAAACTCAAAAACTGAATTAGACAGTGAAATAGAAAAAAATCATTTTGGTCAGTTTGAATTAACAAGAAAGAATCAAAAGATTGAGTGCCTCGGCAAATTTATAGAGCTTCACAACAAAGTGCTAAACCCAAAAAATACAAAGGAAATAGGACTAAATGAAGCGGTTATTCAAGAAGCTGTTTTTAAAATCCCATCAAGAAACGATGTTAAAATTTCTTTAACTGACACGGTAGAAATTCAAGCATCGTTTTACAAGAAAAACTTTCCTGACTATCAAATCAAAGCCATTGCTATTCACGGTGATGAATCAGACGAACATTCTCATATCTTCGTTTCTACAAAGAACAAAAGAACCAACAAGCACGACTTACTAAAAGCACAATATAGATTCGTTGAACAAAATATTGACGAAGAACGATTGAGCATTTTGAAAAACGAACCAAGTAGCTATAAACGTAAAAAATTACAGGCTGAATATTTTCAAGTTCTTTTCTATGCTCACGCAAACCAAACCCTAAATGAATTAGGTTTAAATGCCAAAGTTTTAGAAAAGACAGAAGAAAATAAAGCACGTATGAGAGTGATTGAAGAGGACGCAAAACTACCAAAAATTGAAAGACGCTTCAACTTCAATAACTTACAGCTAAAAAAGCAAGGTGAAAATATTAAAACCCTAGCACTGCAAGCCAATAAGTTAAAAACAGAAAATAACAAATTAGAGAATAGTAATAACTCATTACGCACAGAAAATAACTCATTAGAAGAAGAAAATAATTTATTAGCCACGGACAACAACTCATTAAGAATAGAAAAAACATCTTTAACCACAAACAATAACGCTTTAAGAAAAGAAAAAAATTCTCTCACCACAGAAACCGTATTATTGAGAAATGAGAAAATCGAATTAAATGATTCAATAAAGTCTTTAAAAAACACATACTATAAAGTCGTTGAAAGTCTTGAATATATTGCAGAATCACTGATTGACTTTGTAAGAGATAAAATGAGTAGAATCAATACCGACAAGCGAGAGATACAAATAACAGCAAGTATTAATAAATTTCTCGACGATGTTGGGACACCAGAGCAAGTCAATAATTTAGTTGATGATATTGCTAGTCAAGCTGAACATCGAGTGAGACCCGCTGTTTTAAGGTTTAAAGTCTAACCTATGCCCTTGGAACACGCCCGAAAAGCCGCATAGGCTCGGGCGTCCTATCTGGACACGATTAATGCACCTTGACCCATGGGGTCAATCATATGAGTGAATCAATAAGAGAGAATAGCAGAATGGCTTTTAATAGCTTTTAAGGCTTTTGGCCCCCAACCGGGGGGTTTGGGGGGGATAACACAAACATACAAAGTAAATAACGGCAGTACCTGCCGCAAA